>CAZMBG010000010.1:19692-21661 GCA_964564615.1 uncultured Candidatus Planktophila sp. | reverse complement strand
GATGCCATTGCCAATCAACCTGGCACATCGCTGTCTCGCCCGGGTTATTACTTCCATGGGTGGAGTTCAACAAATGGTGGAACAACACCGCTAAGTACATACTCTGTTACCGGCAGTGCAACGCTCTATGCGATTTGGGTACAGGAATTTGTTATTACTTGGGACGCGAATGGCGGTTCATTTGCATCGGCTGTTACTGATACTGAAACAGTTCCAAATGGAGAAGATGCCTTTAATTACATTCCGGCATCCTCACCTACCTGGACGGGGCGTACCTTTTTAGGTTACGCCGCCACCAACAGCGCAACATCAGCCATAACTTCATATGTAATTTCTGGAACAAAGACCTTTTATGCCGTGTGGTCGACAGCAACTGTATATACGGTTACCTTCGATGCCAATTCTGGAACTGGAACTATGGCAAATGAGACTTCGACCGTCGCTGCAAATCTCACCTCAAACTCGTTTACTCGATCTGGTTTTACTTTCGGAGGATGGGCAACTTCTTCGGGATCAACTACAGTCGCATATACCGATGGAGCTTCATATCCATTTAATGCCGACATCACTCTCTACGCGATTTGGATTGCAAACACCCCTCCACCTGCCCCTACAACACCGGTTATTGGATCGCTATCGACCGCAAAGGTGTGCGCAACTGGTGACGTTCTGGTTATCAATGGAGCGAATTTGCTTGGTGCACAAATAGATATAGATGGTTATAAAGGTGTGGTCATCGACAACACATCGAACCAAGTGACATTTGCCGTACCTGTAATGGCTCCAGGAGTGAAATTACTTAAAGTCACAACTCCAACTGGTTCTTCCACCATCTCACTTACATACGCTTTTTCCGATGTGCCAGTATTTAAAGTGGATTCATTTCCACAGTTATATAAAAACCTCGCCTACTCGTATTCATTCGCTGCGGAAAATGCCGACACCTATCAGTTATTAAGCAGTATGCCGGCAGGACTCACCTTCGATCTCAAGACCGGCCTGATGAGTGGAACACCTACAGTCACCGGCGATTTTGTGGTGTATTTAGTTGCAAACAACGCCTGTGGCGGAGCAGTTCTAGAAATTCAGATTAATATTGATAAGGAAATTCCTCGCGGCTTCACTTGCTCGGTTACTTTCCAAAATGCAAATATCACAACCATTACTCCAGCACGTTTAGCACTGCTTTCAAATTGCCTCAATCAAATTACTCAACTTACTCCTCGTACACTGCTGCCAACTATTGTCTTAAGCGGAGGAGTTCCAAATGGTGCAACGCCTGGAGATCTGGCAAGTAATCCAAGGTATAACGAAATTTGTGAATTATTGCTCACTTTAAATATTCCGGCGGATGTAATGGCTGGGCTCTTCAATCTGCCTGGAAACACCATTGAAATAACGATTTATTGGGAGTTACCAAACTATGGCATCTAATAAATCGATGAAGAACTTTCTTCGCGCCGTTACGGCAACGTCCCTATTTGCTCTGATCTTTACCGTTACGGCAAACACACCCGCACAAGCATTCGTCGGTACATTGGAAAATGGAAACTTGGCATACGCGCAGAGTTCATTTAATACAGGTGAGGCCTGTGTTTACTTACCTGGATTTGAAAAAGGCTACGACGCTTGGCACTACGTACTTACTTCTCGAGGCGCCACTTTCCAGCAAGACCCTACAAATCCAGCAATTTCCATCAATCTCAATATGGTTTTTATGAAGCAGGATGGCACAACCATTGTTCTGAAAGCGGGTGCTTGGGTTCAAACCGGTAAAGGCGCTTACGTTTATACCAAGGTAGAAGATCGTCTTCGCCAGGTGCAATCAGGCACTATGGCGATTATTGGAAGTCTCGATTCAGGAATGCGCCTATCGCATACTTGTCCTGGCGTCGCATTGACAACGTCAACAACGCCAACAGCGTCTCCTACTCCAACAGCATCTTCTACCCCAACCCCGACGCCAACC
>CAZMBG010000010.1:10621-19592 GCA_964564615.1 uncultured Candidatus Planktophila sp. | reverse complement strand
GCCAACAGCGTCTCCTACTCCAACAGCATCTTCTACCCCAACCCCGACGCCAACCGTGTCTCCAACAGTTTCTGCGACACCGACTGTCTCGCCAACCCCTACCTCTTCACCAACGGCAACTAGAAGCACCTCACCTACACCAACGGCAACTCGTAGCACCTCACCTACACCAACAGCAACTCGTAGCACCTCACCTACGCCAACAGCCAGCCGTAGTGCAACACCGAGTGCAACACCAACAGCCAGCCGTAGTGCAACACCGAGTGCAACACCAACAGCTAGCCGTAGTGCAACACCGAGTGCATCACCAACAGCAACCCCTACACCAGCACCGAGCATCGGAACTGTTGTATCGCCAAATCCACGACCAACTGTGACAACAACAGCAACCCCACGAGCAGTGGTGAAACAGAATTCAAATCCAATTTCAATTCCAAACCCAACAGCTTCACCTTGTAAGTGTGATTTGGTAAATCAGAAAGTGACGCCATCACCTTCACCTAGCTATCAAGGAATCGGACCTGAGCCATCTCCAAGCACTTCACCATCTGCAGAGGTGACGCCTACTCAAAGCGCAACACCAACTCCTACACCTACTTCAACAAATTCAGCGCTGCCAACAGCGCCTGCAAGCACGGTACCAACGCCACCAGTAATTGAAGACCCTAAGAACGTTATTTACGTCGAGCCTGAAACGCCAAAAATTATTGATCCAAATAACTTTCCAGAACCACCTGCTACTCCTATCACGATTGTTGATCCACCAAAGTACGGAGTTATTGAGCAGTTACCGGATGGCACCTTGAAATACACGCCTTTTAAGACCGAATTCTTAAGAACAGTTCCAGTGGATACAGTTACATTCTCCTATAAGAAAGGTAATGGAGCTGTAGTCGTCATTAAACGCTCCTTTATTGTCACCCAAAGCGGAGATGTACCTTCTCTCATTGAAACTGGTGGCAACCAACCTATGAACTCCAATTTCCCATTATTTTTGCTAGTTGCATTAGGTTGCGCGGTCTCGCTAATTATGGCTCGCAAGGGATGGAGCAAGCGATGAAGAAGCTATTCACAATTTTCACATCGGTTGCGCTCTCAGGGTTACTTGCTATTCCGATGCATCAAGCCAGTGCTGCAAGTTGCAAACCGGTAGAGCCAGTTGGTAAAGCGATTGGTCGCATCAAAGCCGGCGATGTCAATCTGCCGATTATCTACTTTACATATCCAGCTGGCGGTGAGATGAAGATTCAGGGCAGTACCAAGATGGCAGGCCTTTCTAATCGTCACATGCCGCTGAGTTCGCAAGTCGGTACATCAGTCTTGCTGTGGCACATTAATTACAACCACTGCTGGAATGACTTGAACATTCTCACCAAAAAAGATGCCGGATATCAATTCACCATAGTTGATGAAAAAGGTAAGAGCCGTAAGTACGAACTCACCAAGCGATTCGTAGTCAATAAAGGTAAGTACCGTAGCGAATGGTTTGATCTCGTGGGACCACGAAAATTACTTCTAGTTTCCTGCACTGGAAGCTTTAAAGATGGTCACTACACGCAAAACGTCGTAATGATTGCTACTCCGATTAATTGAGTCTTGTTTTTCGATTGGACTATCTCGAATTGCTTCGAGATTTAACGTTCACCTGTGTTGAAGCCGTCGATGAAGAAAGCGCTACATTTGTAGGCCTAAATTGGGCAGTGAGCACTAAATTTCCACGCATAGTTGGCCGGTAGGTGCAGGCAAATACCAGCGATGCTGTGGATTTAGAAATACAACCTGCCACCCTTTTCCCATTAGCCAAAAGGGTGACTTTACCGTCACCTCCAGTGACGTTTAGAGTAACTACTGCTGAAGTTCGATATATCAAATTGGATGTTCCCGATATCGAAATAGAAGACAATGCACTAGTTGTAAAAGAAGTTAAAGCAGACTCCGTTGAATTATCAAAGTTTATTCCATCAGCTATTGCAGTAACAGCAACTTTGTAGTTTGTTCCCGGGGTGAGATTCGAAAAAGTAGTTGCAGTCGTTATCGATGAAACAGTCTTGCTCTCCACAAGTGTGGTGCCATTTGTTTGATAAAGCCGGACTACATAGGTAACTGCATTTGCGGTGGTGGAAGTTTCGGAAACTGAAACGCTAGTGTTTTGAATGTTACTGACGATCGGTGCAGAGGGCGTTGTGAGCAAAGTTGAAGAAGTTGAAAGCCTAAGTGAAAAGTAGTTATACCCACCGACGCTTGCATTACTCCAGGTAGCACCACTATCTGTTGTTGAAAGCACAGCACCACCCGAAGTCCACCCACTCGATGAGGAATCATTAATTGTTTGTGTTGCGTTAACCGACACTGCAGCGGTGACATTTTCGAGAGAAATCCAATAGTAAGTTCCAGAGACCGCACTAAATGATCCAGTAAAAGTCTGAATACCTCCACTTGCTGAGCTGTAGGTAAAAGTGGTAAGGGGTGAGCCTGGCTTGGATGCTGATTCACCCCTAATTTTTAAGGTGTACGCACTGCTCGAGGATTGAATTTCAATTTTTGTGATGGTTTGGTTTGATCCGGCATAGATTCTTTGTGCAGACCAGTAAGCGTTATTGAGACCAAATCCTATTCCCGACGAACCCCACGCAGATGAGAAAATTATTGCCGCCTGGCTAGCTGGAATTGCGACAACAGAAGAAAGCAAGACTGTTAATGACAGGACTATTAGCCTGAGCCGTTTCTTGGGTGCTTTCTTCATACTCGGCGAAGTTTATTGCATTGAAGCGGTCTCAGGAGAGACCGCGTCGCTGTAGCAAAGGGTTTATGGATGCATCGCGACCACGGAAATTGCGGAACATCTGCATAGAGTCAATCGATCCGCCGCGTCCAAGTAATTGCTTGCGGAAGTGATCGCCATTCTTACGAGTGAGACCACCATTCTCTTTAAACCAATCAACAGTTTCGGCATCCAATATTTCAGACCAGATATATCCGTAATAACCAGCAGAATATCCACCAGCAAAGATATGGCTGAAATATGTGGAGCGGTAACGAGTTGGAACCGGAGAGAAGTCAAGACCGTAATCAGCTATGGCACGCTTTTCGAAATCAATGACGTCGGAAACTTCATCGCCGGCTTTGCGTTCGTGCCAGGCAAGATCGAGAATTGCGGCAGCGAGGTAACTTGTGGTTGCGTGCCCCTCATTGAATGTCTTCGCAGCCTCTAGGTTATCGATCCATTCTTGTGGCAACGCTTCACCGGTTTGATAGTGACGTGCATAATTTTGTACGACTTCCGGCCATAGAATCCACATCTCATTAACTTGAGATGGAAATTCAACAAAGTCACGCTCAACACTTGTGCCGGAAGTACGGATGTAGGTGACATCCGAAAGTAGTCCGTGCAAAGCATGGCCAAACTCATGGAAGAGCGTTGTGATTTCTGAGAAAGTCAGCAACGTTGGTTGACCCGCTGGCGGCTTGGGAATGTTGAGATTGTTAACTACAACTGGAAGTTGGCCAAATAATTTATTTTGATCCACTAAATTATTCATCCAGGCTCCGCCGCGCTTTGAATCACGGGTGTAGAAATCGCCGATAAAGAGACCAAGCCTTGAGCCATCCTCATTAAATACTTCAAAGGCGCGAGCTTCAGGATGGTAGGTAGTGATATCTGGGCGCTCTTTAAAGGTAATGCCAAAGAGTTTATTTGCGGCAAAGAAAACTCCATCGGCCAAAACCTTCTCGAGTTCAAAGTAAGGACGCATAGCAGTGGTATCTACGTTGTACTTCTGCTTACGAACTTGTTCGGTGTAGAGATCCCAATCCCACGATTCGAGTTGGAATTCACCACCAATGGCAGCTTGTAAATCCGCAGCTTCAGCTTTGGCGTTGCGTATGGCCGCCGGAGCAATCTGGCGCATCATTGCGTGCACATTTGCTGGATTCTTGGAGGTGTTGGTCTGCATTACCCATTCAGCATGAGAGGAGAGCCCAAAGAGTTTTGCGCGTTCCGCCCGAAGGGACGACATTTCTAAGACAATCTTCTTTGTGTCATTGTCATTATCCTGATTGCCCTTTTGTAGAGAGTTGAGCATCACTTTCTTGCGAAGATCGCGATTTTTCAAAGAAGCAAGCAGTGGATTACCACTGAAATTAACCGCCCCAATCAGGAACTTGCCTTCAAGTCCGCGAGCTTTTGCTGCGGCAGCACATGCCGCAATTTCATTTTCGGACAATCCGTCGAGATCAGCGACATCATCAACAATTACGGCTAAGTCATTTGAATCGGCAAGGACTTTCTGAGAAAACTGAGTTTCGAGCACAGAGAGTTTCTCATTGAGAATCTTGAGAGACTCGCGCTCGGCGGATGAAAGATGGGCACCTGCATGGATAAAGTCGGTGTAGTACTTCTCAAGCAAATTGAGATCTTCTTCATTGAGGTTAAGTGATTGACGTTGATCATAAAGCGTCTTAATTCGCTCAAATAAAATCGGGTTAAGCCGAATCGCATCCATATGCGCCGCTAACTTTGGCGCAATCTCCTCATCTATTGCATCAAGTTCTTTGCTGGTGTCACTCGAAGATTTATTGAAGAAGACATTGGCAACTCGAATGAGCAGCTGCCCGCTCTTTTCTAAAGCAACCAAGGTATTTTCAAAAGTCGGTTCTCCTGAAGCCAAAATGGCATCAACTTCAGCTAATTGTTGCTCAAAGCCAGCGTAGAAGGCGGGCAGATAGTGCTCTGTCTTAATGAGGGCGAATGGTGGGATTTCATATTCGAGGGTGCTTCTTTGAGCAAAAGGATTTGAGGTATCAAGTGACATTTGGCCAGTTTAGTTCAAAGCCTGTTCAATGCATATCCTTGCTAAATTAGCGCTATGAATACACGCGGATACGCAGCTCTCGCTGCCAAAGCAGATTTAGTGCCATTTCAATTCGATCGTCGCGAGGTTGGAAGCCATGATGTCGAACTAGATATTAAGTTCGCCGGGATCTGTCACTCAGATATTCATCAGGCACGCGAAGAATGGGGTCCGGCAATCTTCCCAATGGTTCCTGGCCATGAAATTGCTGGTGTGGTCACATCGGTGGGCGCATTAGTAAACAAATTTAAAGTCGGTGATCACGTAGGAGTTGGTGTCTATATCGATTCTTGTCGAACCTGCGCCAATTGCCAAGCTGGCTTAAGTCAGTATTGCGATCAAGGAATGACCGGTACCTATAACGCAATCGAACGTGATGGAAAAACTGTTGCGCAAGGTGGATACAGCAATCGTTTTGTAGTCAATCAAGACTATGCCGTTACTATTCCTAAGAACCTGCCACTCGATGGTGTAGCACCACTTTTATGCGCCGGAATCACGCTGTACTCACCAATCAAACATTGGAAAGTCGGGCCTGGAATGAAAGTCGCCATCATGGGCCTTGGAGGTTTAGGGCATATGGGTGTCAAGTTTGCAGTTGCGATGGGAGCGGAAGTAACAGTGCTCTCACATTCGCCCGCGAAGCAGAACGATGCCTTCGAGATGGGTGCTCATCATTTTTATTCAACAAAAGAGCCAGATACATTTAAGAAATTACGTCGATCATTTGATTTGATTCTCAACACAGTTAGTGCTGAAATCAATATTGAGGATTACCTTAACTTACTCAATGTCGATGGCACTCTTGTGGTGATAGGCCTCCCTGGCAAGCCATATACAGTCAATGCCGGCACCTTGCTCGGCGCTCGGCGTTCTATGGCCGGATCCATGATTGGTGGAGTGCCCGAGCTACAAGAGATGCTGAATTTCTGTGGTGAGAAAGGCATCATCAGTGATGTTGAAGTCATTAAGGCCGACTACATAAATCAGGCATACGAACGCACAATCGCCAGCGATGTGAAGTACCGCTTCGTTATTGATGCCAGCACTTTTTAGCGCTAGCCCTACCACTAGTCTTCTGAAGTAGAGGTTTGCAACCCTTCAGAGATAAGTTTCATAACATTCGGGTCGGCCAAAGTCGTGCTATCGCCCACGGTGCGATTTTCGGCGACATCACGAAGTAATCGGCGCATAATCTTGCCCGATCGCGTCTTTGGTAACTCATTCACCACCAAAATTTGTCGTGGTCGTGCAATTGCACCAATCTCTTTTGCAACGTGCGCCTTTAACTCTTTTTCAAGCGCTGCGCCTTCGGCGTGCTCAATGCCACCACGCAAAATAACAAAAGCCACAATCCCTTGTCCGGTCATTTCATCTTTAGCGCCAACGACAGCAGCCTCAGCAACTGCTTCATGCGAGACCAGCGCTGATTCAACTTCAGTTGTAGAAATGCGATGGCCGGAAACGTTCATCACATCATCCACCCGGCCCAAGAGCCAGATGGCACCTTCATCATCAAACTTTGCGCCATCGCCGGCAAAGTAAATCCCATCAAAGCGTGACCAGTATGTTTCGGCATAACGTTCTGGTTCACCCCAAACACCGCGCAACATTGATGGCCAAGGTTCGGTAAGAACTAGATAACCGGCTTCACCATCGCCAAGTTTGCGTCCAGAATCATCGAGCAACTTAGCTGAAATTCCTGGAATAGGACGCATTGCGCTGCCTGGCTTGCAATCGGTAATTCCTGGAAGTGGCGAAATCATGATGGCGCCGGTTTCAGTCTGCCACCAGGTATCGACGATTGGCGCGCTACCACCACCAATCTTCTCTCGATACCAGATCCAAGCCTCTGGATTAATCGGCTCTCCCACCGAGCCAAGGAGGCGAATAGAGGATAAATCTGATCCTTCTGGATACTCATCACCCCACTTCATCCAGGTGCGGATAAGAGTTGGTGCTGTATACAAAATGCTTACCTTGTACTTCTCAATGAGTTGGAATAGACGACCTTTAGTAGGCGTATCTGGAGTTCCCTCGTACATCACTTGAGTTGCACCATTCATCATTGGTCCATACACAACATAGGAATGTCCAGTTATCCAACCGATATCTGCAGTACACCAATAGACATCTGACTCCGGCTTAATATCAAAGACCATTTTATGGGTGAAGGCGACTTGCGTGAGATAGCCACCAGTTGTGTGAAAAATACCCTTGGGCTTTGCAGTTGTTCCTGATGTATAGAGAATGAAGAGCACTTGCTCAGAGTCAAAACTCTCTGCTTCGTGTTCAGCGCTTTGCCGATCGACTATATCGTGCCACCAAATATCGCGATCTGCCTGCCACGCAGTCTCTTGCCCAGTGCGCTTTACAACTAAAACTTTTTCAACGCTGGTAACGCCGGCCAGCGCTTCATCAACCGTCGGTTTAAGCGCAAAGGCGGCACCTTTTCGGAATCCACCATCTGCCGTTATAACTAATTTAGCATCGGCATCTTCGATACGTGCCTGTAAAGAATCAGCTGAGAACCCTCCAAAAACAACAGAGTGCGCGGCACCAATGCGCGCACAAGCCAACATGGCAACGGCAGCTTCTGGAATCATTGGCATATAAATTGCAACGCGATCACCGGCGCGAATTCCAATTTCAATTAAAGCGTTGGCCGCCTTCTTCACATCATGCAACATTTCTGCATATGTAATGGTGCGAGTATCACCAGGTTCACCTTCAAAATGAAAAGCGATTCGATCTCCGCGACCGGCAAGGACATGACGATCTAAACAGTTATATGAAGCGTTGAGCTTGCCACCGACAAACCATTGGGCAAAGGGAGCTTTCCAATTGAGAACGTGGTCCCACTTCTTCTCCCAGTGCAGTGCGTGGGCTTGTTCCTCCCAGAATGCCAAGCGATCCATATTTGCCTGGGCATAGATCTCAAATTGAGCATTGGCCTCGGCGGCAAACTCGGGCGAAGGTGGGAAGTGGCGATCTTCATGGCTGAGGTTGTCGATATGTGCTGGAAGCTCGGTACTCATACGCGAGAGGGTACGCAAGTGGAGGGAGAAATGGGTAGAGGCCATCACTCGAAATTGGAGCCCGAGCGCTCGAGCGACGCTCATATGCGGAGAAGAGAAGCTGACCACTCCTCGACTGGTCCTGTTCTGACTGGTCAAAACCGGTTAGGCCATCGCATAAAAATGGGGCCTTCCCTACGGTATCCCTGTCAGAGGCATCTGGGAGGGTCCTATATATGAACGCGATGCGCGATTTTATTGAATGGTTGAGCTATCACCCAACCGCTGACGAAATTACCCGTACCTTAGTTTTAGATAATTTAGCGGGCGAAGGCGCGTGCTGTGCACGTATTGGGCTCCTCAATAGCGACGACTCCCTCACCTTTCTAGGCGAATATGGATTTACCGACGATAAGAAAGGCAAGACTTTCTCCAGCGCAGAATGGCGCAGCTGGAACCACGACGCGGCAGATATCGCTTTAGGTCGCAACAAAGATCATTGGTCGCCAGATAAGAAGATGTTGATGGTGACGATGCGCCATAGAGGAAGTGTCCAAGGCCATCTTGTCATTCGATTTTCTGCCCCTGTCGCAGATACCAAGCGCGTAGAAGAGTTAGTCATAGATTTTGCAATTCCAATTTCACTCTACCTGACTCTCAATTATCAAGGTCATAAAAATGGTTTAGCTCTTGTTGACCGCGAAGATACCGGCGCCAATCAATTGACTGCCCGTCAACTTTCAATTCTCTCCGGAATGGTTGAGGGCAAGACTAATCACGAATTAGCAACCGAGTTAGGTTTTAGCGTGAGTACCATTCGCCATGAAACGATGCGTATTTATCAGGCGTTGAGTGTGAGCGATCGAAAAGAAGCGGCCAAGAAGGCGCTCGCTCTCTCTTTAATCTAGTAAACGCGCTAAGGTCGCCAGGTGAAAAGTGATAAGTCCTGGCTGCCTAGCTATCTCGCAACTGGGTTTGTTTGGGGATGTTCCTTTATATTTATTAAGTTAGGTTTGGAATTCCTCACGCCATTTGGAGTTGCCTTCGGAAGATGTGCACTAGGTGCAATAACGCTGTTGATTATCGCTAAAATTCGAAAGATTT
>CAZMBG010000010.1:0-10521 GCA_964564615.1 uncultured Candidatus Planktophila sp. | reverse complement strand
AGATGTGCACTAGGTGCAATAACGCTGTTGATTATCGCTAAAATTCGAAAGATTTCGCTGCCGCGATCGAGATCTGCAATTTTTCATATCTGGGTAGTTAGTCTTTTACTCAACTCAGTTCCAGGAATTCTCTTCGCTTTAGCCGAAACCAAAGTGACATCGATTTTGGCCGGAATTATTAACGCAGTAACCCCATTGATGACGTTAATTGCAATTTTAATTGTCTATAGAGAAGATAAACCAAAGCCAGCTCAACTTATCGGACTCGTACTCGGATTTATCGGAGTAAGTATTGTTCTAGGAGTCTGGCAGGGACTTGGTGAGAATCCTTGGTGGGCTATTGCAGTTCTGCTATTAGCGGTCTCCTTGTATGGAATTTCATTTCCTTATACCCGCCGTTTCCTCATCCCGCTCGGTATCAAGAGTGAGGCAATTGTTGCTACCCAACTTCTTGCTGCAGCAGTCACGCTCTTACCACTCTACCTATATGACGGGATCGCTGAAGATCGCTATGAAGTTGGACCAGTTCTTGCCATGCTGGCGCTCGGAGTTTTTGGAAGTGGCTTTGCCTATTTGTGGAATTTCAAAGTTCTCAATCTTGCCGGACCCGCTATTGCAAGTTCGGTTACGTATCTCACGCCAGTGGTTGCAGTCTTGGTAGGCATAGCTTTTCTCAATGAGAAAGTTACTTGGAACGAACCAGTTGGTGCGTTTGTGGTACTGCTAGGAGCTGCCATTGCCCAAGAGCGTATTAAAATAATACGTTAATTTACTTTGAAATCTGGGTGATTGTGTTCGGTCTCAGAGATACCCGACGAATATCGCGATTCATATTTTCCGTATTTCCAGATAACAATCGAGAGAATCCAAGCGCCAATAAAGGAACCTACAATCCAGTAGCCAATTCCACCTAAATCGATGGAAGCGATCGCTTTAAAGGGCTGATAGTTATCGATCGTGGTTTTCTCAGCCAGAACACCGATGAGTTCAATACTTCCAATCACCAATGCAACAAAGATGGAAAGCCCGGTTGTGGTGATGTTGTAATAAATCTTTCGTAAAGGAGAGGTAAATGCCCACGAATACGCTTTCGTCATAAAGATTCCATCGAGCGCATCCATTAAAGACATACCCGCGGCAAAGATAAGTGGCAGTGCGATAATGGCAAGCGGCGGAAGCGTTCCGCCAACAGTGCCAACTGCCGCAGTTGCAGAAATTCCAAGTAGAGCAACTTCAGTTGCAGTATCGAAACCCAAACCAAAGAGCACTCCTACCGGATAGAGCTGCCAAGAGTGATCGAAACCCTTCTTGAAGAAGCCGCGGAAGATGCGCTTCATGAGTCCGCGTTCATTCAGCAACTCATTGAGGTGCTCGTGCGAAAACTGGCCTGTCTTTGCCTTCTTCCAGACATCCCAAATACCAAAGAAGATGATGAGGTTGATAACGCCAACGAGAATCAAGAAGAGACCAGAAACAGAAGCTCCGATAATTCCACCAGTTTCAGCAAAATCTTTCTGAAACTTCACTGCGCTCTTTGCGGCAAATGCGACGCCAATTGAGAGGGCAAAGACAATTGTGGAGTGGCCGAGCGAGAAGAAGAGCCCAACTCCCAGCGGTTTCTTTCCCTTTGCGAGCATCACGCGGGTGGAGTCATCAATCGCAGAGATGTGATCGGCATCGAAGGCATGGCGCAGACCAAATGAATAAGCCAAGGCTCCGGCACCGGCATAGACGAGTGCACCTTTGCCATCTACGAGTGAGTGGTAGCGAGGGTCGGAGTTGTAATGGATAAAGAGTCCCCAGCCGGCGATGTGGAGAAAGGCGACCGTGCCCAGAACAGCGGAAAGGGCAGGAATCTCATCCCGGGTAAAGCGCAGATGCTGGCGCAATGTGGTCATATCTCTCCCTAAGCCACTAGATGCAAATCGTTTGCATCTAGTCTAGGGGGTGGCGCGTTTTCTGCCTAATTTCAACCGGGGAATCTTCCAACATCTTTTAAGCGTTAGGGATAGAGTGCGCGAAAAGCGCGGCGGTAAGGAGGCGGCTTATGAGCAATGAAGAGAATGACGAGATCCTTACTGAAGAGATGCTCTGGGATCGAATACCTGAAGTTGATGGTGAAGAACGCGCTGAAACTTACTACGAGCTCAGCGCCCGCATCTTTGCGCGCGGCCAATATGACGAAGCGCTAGCGCTCGCTGAAACTGCTCGCGATATTTATTCATCGCTCGGAGCCGCTGCATCATCTGAGGGGCTAGCTCAGGCATATTCCGCAATTGGCTATAACCTCAATCAATTAAAGCGCATGGATGAAGCTGCTCACGCAATGAGTAAGGCGGTAGAAATTTTGCGCAGCAATAAATCACCCATTGCGCTCGAACTTGCATGCACCTTAGGTGAGTGGTGGTACTCGTCCAAGAATTATGAAAAAGTAATTGAAACGATGTACGAGTGCGCCCAAGAACATCAAGTTGATGGCGATAACAACGGCGCGGCAAATGATTTCCACTTAATTGGATGCGCTCACCGGGAATTAAAGAATTTTGAGGAAGCAATTATCTGTTTTACTGAAGCTCGTTCACTCTTCAAAACCGAGCGCGATGTAATAAATGTGGCACGCTGCGATCAAAAACTGGCATCGTGTTACGTTGAAATTGGCGATGGCGAGAAGGCGCTCGAAGCCGCTCGTAAGGCGATCGATGTCTTTGAAACCGCTCACGACAATCGCCGCGAAACATATGCACTGTATGAATTCGGAAAGGCGGAAATCCTTACCGGCAAACTTGACGATGGTCTAGCCACGCTAGAAGGCGTCCTCCAAATCGTCAGTGAAGATGAGGCGAAAGATTTCGATTTTATTGTCGAAATTGAAGGTCGCATCGCATCGGTATTGCGCACCATCGGCCGCAGTGACGAAGCAGATGAGATTGATCGCCGCTTGGCTGTTGTGAAAGAGACTCTCGCCGGAAATTAAGCTTTGCGCGGCAGGTGCTGTAACGCCCAGTGATACATAGCAATTGCAGCCGCAGCCGATGCATTCATCGAACGAGTCGAACCATATTGCTCGATTGCATATAGAACATCGCAGACTTCTACCGCTTCATCAGACATGCCTGCACCTTCTTGTCCGAAGAAGAGAACACATTGCTCGGGCAATTGAGAGCCCTCTAAATTGCGCGAAGATGGCAAATTGTCGATTCCGATAATCGGTAATGAGTGCTCACGACAGTAGGTTGCAAAATCAGCCACGGTAGGGTGATGAATCACGGTGAGATATCTATCGGTCACCATTGCGCCTCGCTTATTCCAGTCGCGTTTTCCAACGATGTGTACCGCGGAGACGTTGAAAGCATTTGCAGTGCGCACAACCGAACCGATATTGAGGTCGTGTTGCCAATTTTCAATCGCAATCTGAAGGCCGTGGCGTTTGGTATTTAAGTCGGCCACGATTGCCGCAACGGTCCAGTACCGGTAATGGTCGAGCACATTACGTCGATCACCGTTGGCAAGCAGCTCGGGGTCATATTGCTCGCCTTGCGGCCACGGCTGCGGATGCGGGCCAACACCTACGACTGGGAAAAATTCTCCTGGTCCAATCTCGGCCGGGGTCTTAATTTCCATGACTGCACTCTAAACTACCTTTATGAAGATTCTCTTTCACATTGCTTTCGGTATCCATCTCTTGAGCGTTCTTGGAATTCTCGGCTTGCTTCTCGCCCAAGTGAAGAAGAGCCCCCGCACAATCTCTGCCGGAATTCTGCATGCCGGGTGGACTGCTTTAGTAGCCGCATTGGTGATGATTGGAACGTGGTCGAGCGCTCAAGGTGATGAACCTTTGAACCATACAAAGTTTGGCGTGAAGGGTCTCGTCCTCGCAGTAGTTCTCACACTTGGATATAAGAATGTGAAGAAACCTGCGGTTGCAAACGCAGTGTGGGCAGCCATGCTTGGTCTGGTTCTTCTCAATATTGTGCTCGCATACGCCTGGAAATAAAGTAACCAATGTCGCGCAGACGTTTCGCAGTATTTCTCTGCGCTCTTTTTACCTTTACCAGCGCAAATCAAGCGCTGGCAGCAGATCCTTCGTTAATACATTCAGTCTTTACTCAATTGATTCCATCAAAGGATTTAGCTAACCCGTCAGCGATTGTGCTCGATGAAGCAACTGGCGAAATTGTCTATCAAAATAACGCCTATGCCGGGCGCAAGCCGGCTTCCGTAATTAAGTTATTGGCAGCAGCTGCCGCATATACATATCTCGATCTCAACGAGACTTTCACAACTTCAGTATGGACCGGCACCGACTCTAAATCCGTTGTTATCCAGGGAACTCTAGATCCCTGGATTGCCTTTGATTCTAAAGTGGCGGACAAGATGGGGCGAACCGCGATGCCTCGACTCGAGTATTACGCGCTCAAGACTTTAAAGAACGCCAACAATAATTCCACGCACAATACCGTTATCTACTTTAGTAATTTCCACGCCCAGGAAATTGCATCTCTACGCGCCTATCTAAAGAAGCAGAAGGCGCACACCACTATTAAGTGGTTAAGCACCGAAGCTGCGATTGCCAAATCTCAGACTCAAGTCTTTGCTTCGGCATCGCCAAATCTGCAGGCAATTCTCGATTGGACCCTTACCTGGAGCGATAATGAATTAGCAGAGCGGATTGCGCGCTTTGCGGCGGCTGCAGCTGGCAAAAGCGCTGATGATGCAGGGGTCGCTGCCACATTTAGCGAACTACTGACACATTTGGGAGTCTCTACTACCAACCTTGTAGTCAAAGATGCCAGCGGATTATCAAAGGAGAATCGGGTAACTGCATATCAAGTGGCACAACTCTTAATGGTGATTAAACATGATCCTAAGTACGCCCGACTTATTTCCGGATTACCAGTAGGTGGTATTACTGGTACTTTGCGGAAGAGATTTATTGAAACCGCCCCAAATGCGATTGGATTAGTAAAGGCTAAGACCGGCACCCTCAATGGAACTGCAAATTTGGCTGGATATGTGGAATCTGGTAACCACGAATATATATTTGTGATTATCGCCGATCAACTTCCCAAGAATTACACGGCCGAAAAAAGAGCGCGAGCGATGGTTGATAAAATACTAGGCAAAATTGCTTCACCGTTGATGCCAGTATTAAATCCAATTACCGAAACTGCAACGCCTTAGTTGTGGTTAAGCATCGGTTCCAGTTGAAGGAATACCGCCAGCCGCGCCACTGTCGTCATCGAAACGATGTTCGCGATTTTCGTGGTCGCCATCTTCATGGTCGCGATCGTGGCGTCGTCCATCACGAGGTGGGAAAGGATGGTCTCCATCTTGGTCGGGGCCATTGAGTGGTGGTGCTTGTATTGCGCCATCACCAGATGGAGCGGTGATTGAATCTCCGAGCGGACCATTGAAGTTGGGATTATTTCCAAAATTCTGCGGACCTCGATCTTCAGCAACTGCCGGTTGATCTTCACGAATATTTGCAAAGACGGCACCACTTGCGAGAATAGCGCCAGTTGCTAGTAAGGCGATAATGGGAAGTCGACGTGCCTTTGCACTACTACTTACTTCGTCAGCTGTAGATGCCTCACTTTCGGCTAACTCAAACCACTCAGGCTTCTTGGGAGTTAGGTCATCGCTCATCGACGCCCCCTTTCTTTGATAGTGGAAATCTAGGCTTCTTGGCTGAGAAAGCTCTGGGAGCGAAGTAACAAAAGAGTTGGAGTTCGACCCACCTAACGGCTATTACGCTAGGGGGGTGAGCCTGATTCGAGCCTATCTCGACCTAATGAAGTTGCGGGTAGTCGAACTATTAGTGATAACCACCGTGCCAGCGCTCGTGTTGGCTGAGAAAGGTATGCCCAGCTTTGGACTCACCGCCGCCACCCTGCTTGGTGGCACCCTCGCTGCTGGATCTGCCAACGCTTTCAACATGGTGATCGAATCCGAACGCGACAAGTTGATGGTTCGCACTGCGAAGCGACCAATTGCCTCTGGAAATATTTCGCGAACGGCAGCTTCGATTTTTGCAACGCTAATTGGCGCGCTCTCTCTCATTATCTTTTGGATGTACACAACGCCCCTGGCAACGCTATTCACCTTCATTGCCATTATTTACTACGTGGTGATTTACACAATTGCGCTTAAGCCTCATACATCCCAGAACATTGTCTGGGGTGGAGCGGCTGGATGTATGCCAGTTCTGATCGGATGGGCTGCCGTCACTAATTCTGTCTCGTGGGTTGCAATAGCTTTCTTCTTAGTAATCTTCTTCTGGACCCCGCCACATTTTTGGGCGCTAGCTATTAAATATCAAGATGATTATGCAGCAGCTGGAATTCCAATGCTGCCATCTGTATCTACAAGAGCAAATGTCATCGCTCAGATGTGGTTTCACACTATTGCCATGGTGCTTTGTTCTGCCGCACTCATTCAATTGGCCCACTTACCTGTGTGGTCGCTACTAGTTACAGTTGCGCTTGGTGCAGTATTTACATTCCAGTTATTTGCGCTTAAAGAAAACTCTGAAAACTACAATAAAGTAGCTATCTCAATCTTCCACTGGTCAATTACTTATTTAAGTTTGCTATCAGTGCTGTTAGTCGTTGCTCAATTACTCAGCGCTTGATCTAGATCTTTCAACAAATCGCTGACGTGTTCGAGACCCACTGAAAGTCGCAAAACTGACGGTGTAATGCCCATTGCAGCTTGTACTTCTGGGGCTAGTCGGCGATGCGTCGTTGATGCCGGGTGAGTAATCAATGACTTGCTATCGCCAAGGTTGTTGGAGATATCGATAATGCGCAGTCGATCCATAAAGGCGAACGCATCTTTCTGCCCACCGTTAAATTCAATACCCAGAGTCGAACCGCCACCGGTCATCTGCTTCTCAATGATTGCGCGATCTGGATGAGAGGCAAGTCCTGGATAACGAACGCTCTTAATCTTTGGATGGCTCTCTAGGAACTCTGCCAACGCTTGTGCATTGGAATTCATGCGCTCGACCCGCATCTGCATGGTTTCGAGAGATTTCACCAGCACCCAGGCATTGAAGGCGCTGAGAGATGGTCCGGTGTGACGGGTGAATGGCAGTAACTTGGTTTGAATGTAATCAAAAGAACCTAATAGCGCACCTGCAAGCACCCGACCTTGTCCATCAATATGTTTTGTTGCTGAGTACATAACTACATCGGCGCCGAGTTGAAGCGGTTTTTGCAAGATTGGAGAAGCCATGACGTTATCGACGATAACGGTCGCACCAACTTTGTGGGCTAGCTCTGACACTGCTTTGATATCAGTAATTTCCAATAATGGATTACTTGGAGTTTCGATAAAGACAGCTTTAGTTGGTTTTGAAAGCGCCTTTGCCCAGGCATCGAGATCGTTCGCTTTCACCAATTCATAGGTCACGCCCCACTTAGGCAAAATTTCGGTAATGATGACGTGGCAAGAGCTAAACATCGCAGCAGAAGCCACGATGTGATCGCCAGCTTCGACGAGACAAGCAAGTGAGGCAAATGCGGCTGACATTCCAGATGAGAATGCATGGCAATATTCAGCGCCTTCAATCGCTGCCAGACGCTTTTCAAACATTGAAATTGTTGGATTATGAAAACGGCTATAAACAAAGTGATCTGTCTCGTCGGTAAATGAATCAAAGGCTTCTTGCGCAGATGAATAGGTAAAACCACTATTGAGGTAGAGCGCTTCCGACGTTTCACCAAATCCAGAACGGGCTAGCCCAGCACGGACGGCATCAGTTTGGGGGTCGACCTGCCAATCAGGTGCTGGTCGAGTATTACGAGGTTGATACCCCCACACTTCTTTGCTCATAGCGCTAATTCTACCTATAGTGCTTCTTATGAGTACCACTGCTTCCGAATCTGCGATACACGTTGAAAATCTCACCAAGCAATATGGAGATGCAATCAAAGCGGTATCAGCTGTCAATTTCACTGTGCCACAAGGAGCAATATGTGGATTTGTCGGACCAAATGGTGCCGGCAAGACCACAACAATTCGTATGCTGCTTGGCCTCATCGCACCGACATCGGGTGTAGCGAGCGTCCTTGGCGCTTCAATCACAGAACCAGATAAATATCTTTCGCAGGTAGGAGCGCTCATTGAGGGACCAGCTTTCTATCCAGCGCTCAGCGGAATTGAGAATTTAAAACTTCTTGCCAAACTCGGCGGGATAGATAGTGCGCGAGTAGAGCCGCTCATTGAATTAGTGGGACTGCAAGGCCGTGGCGAAGACAAATATAAGACTTACTCATTAGGAATGAAGCAGCGCCTCGGAATAGCTGCTGCGCTTTTGCCAAATCCCAAGCTGCTCATTCTTGATGAGCCCACTAACGGATTAGATCCTGAAGGAATTCAAGAGATCCGCGATTTACTCAAGAAGTTGGCTGCGGAAGGCACCACAGTCTTTGTTTCATCTCACTTGCTCTCTGAAATTGAAATCATCTCCGATTACATAGTGATGTTACGAAAAGGCGAAGTTGTCTTTGCCGGAACAATTCAAGAACTATTAAAGAGTCAACAACCCATCATTCTGGTTTCGACAGCTTCGCCTGATGATCTAGTAAGAATTGTAGAGATTGCGCGCAACGCAGGTCATCCTGGCGTTATTCGCAGCGGTGTTGCTCATATCGAAGGTCCACATGAATATGCGCCACAACTCAACAATGAAGCCTTTAAAGCCGGAATCGTTCTCTCTCAATTGACTCCGAGCCTTCCCAACCTAGAAGAAACCTTCTTTGAAATGACCGGAGGTAAGAGCAATGCTTAATGTACTTAGCGCCGAATGGCGAAAGCTACGTCGACCAACCTTGCTGGCAGGTACCTTCGCCGCAGCGCTCTTCTTCAATGCGCTAGTGTCCATATTCCTATTTGTGATGGTTGATTCACCGGAGGGAAATGGCGATCGCGGAAGAGTGATCTCACGGGCAATGCTGGAAACAAGTCAAGGAAGCGTTACCGCATTCTCATCTCTGGGTAGCCTTTTTGGAATTATTATTCTCTGTGTATTTGCAGCACAAACTGCCCAAGAGTATTCACTTGGCACGCTTCGCAATCTTTTGGTTCGTCAACCACGTCGTTGGATTGTTCTTGCTGGCAAATTTGCTGCCATGAAAATCTTTGCCCTCATACTTGTAATGATTAATGCCGTAATTAGTATTGCTATTTCGGTCTATTTTGCAGGTCAAGAGAATGTATCAACTTCGATGTGGTTCACCTCGGATGGTAGAAGTGCAATTCTGCACACCCTCGTCAACACCTACATTGCAGTTGTCTTTTATGGAGTTACGGGGATGGCTTTGGGAATATTCTTCCGTTCGCCCATTACCTCAATCTCAGTATCAGTCGTATGGTTCTTAATTATTGAAAACCTAATTATCGCTGTAAAGCCGGTCACATCAGATTGGATGCCAGGTACTCAATTTCAAATGATCGCGATGGGGGGAAGTGAAACAAATAGCTATCTCCATGCGATGGCAGTTAGTTTGGTATTTGTGCTAGCGCTAACAATTGCTTCATTCACAACATTTTCACAAAGAGATGTTGCTAACTAAAGTTACGAAGTAAGAGACACAACCGCACTTCATCGCGCTAAAGAGAAGGCCTTGATTTATCCTTGAGCAATGCCACGCAAGAAGTTAGTTGTTGCTGCCCTTTTGGCAGCCCTGACCCTTGCCAGCGACCCTGCTCTAGCTAAACCTAAGCCAACTATCGCTGAAATCGAGGCTGCTAAGAAAGCAGAAGCAGCGAAGAAAGCGGCAGCCGATGCCGCCGCCAAGAAACTCGCCTCAGCCAATCAAACTCTGCGCCAACTCACCGCGAAGGCAAACGCTGCGCGCGCCTTGTATGTAAAGGCGCAGAAGGAGCTCGCAGTTGCCATCTCTAATGCAAAAGCTGCCGCCCAACGTGAGGCTGAAGCAATGGCCGCCGTGTCGGCAGCACATCGCACCATCGGCAAACTTGCCGCTAATGCTTACATCATGGGTGGCGATCTCAGCGACATCCAGCCTTTATTGAGTTCAAATGGCCCACAAGATTTAGTCGATCAAATTTCAACACTTAATACATTAGGTGCAAATAACACCACTGCGCTCAAACGTTTTAAAGAGGCTGAAGTTGTTGCAACGGCGGCGAAGAAAGCAGCTGACATTGCACGCGCTGAACAAGTTGTAGCAACTGCAAAAGTGGCAGCAGCGAAAAAAGTTGCAGACGATGCTCAAGCTGCTCAACAAAAAGAAGTAGATAAGTTGCAAGCGATTCAAGATAAGTTGATGAAGGAATTAGCTAGCGCACGTAATGTGCGTGTCACACTTGAACAACAACGTGCCCTTGCCCTCCTTGAAGAGAGCCAGGCGAACACTGCAGCAACCACAATCAATCAGGCAAAGATTTGGCCAGATCGAGGCTTTAAAGGCCGCTCCACAATTCGAACCACCCAAGCACAACGTTTGGCAGCGGTTGCATATGCCAAGAAACAAGTTCTTGCTCGCAAGCCAT
>CAZMBG010000009.1:0-22241 GCA_964564615.1 uncultured Candidatus Planktophila sp. | reverse complement strand
TCGAATCTGGCCAAGATGCCGGAGTCTGGGGCGGACTCTCTGAAGATGAACGTCGGGCATTGAAGCGTCGCGCTGCGCGCAACCGTGCCCGCTTAGCTGATAACGGTCTTGCCTAAAGCGGCAAGATTAATTCTGCCCTCGTCTCCACATCATCAGAAATCAAAGTCAATTGACCCCGTAATTCATTTTCGGTCAAGGTTCGCACAATTTGCAAGCCTAGATTAGACGATGTTGCAAAATCAAAGTCCTCCGGCAGCCCAACTCCATCATCTGCAACATTGATACTGAGCTTGTGATCGTCGCGAGAAATTCGAACGTCAAGCTTTGTACCTTCTTCTGCAAGACCGTGCTCGAGCGCATTGTGAATGAGTTCGGTAATGACCAGCGCAAGTGGTGTGGCGATTCGAGGTTCGAGTAAGCCAGCATTACCTTGGCGCCCAATCACTAACTTGCTCATGCGAGGACTGAGTTCGGCGGCATGGCTAATTAAATTATCAAGCACTGAATCAAAATCAACCGTCTCATCCGGGCTATTTGAAAGAGTTTCATGTACGAGTGCAATAGATGCGATTCTGCGCACCGCTTCATTGAGGGCTTGAGCTGCTCCTGGATCTTCAATTCTTCGCGCTTGTAGTCGCAATAGCGCAGAGACTGTCTGCAAATTGTTCTTAACTCGATGGTGAACTTCACGAATAGTGGCATCTTTGGTAACGAGCTCACGTTCACGACGGCGAAGCTCAGTAACGTTATTAAGTAGCACTACCGCTCCAATTCGATCTGAACCTGCAAATATCGGAAGTATGATCACGTCAATCGTGCCGCTGGAATTCTCAATCTCCACTCGTCGAAGGGCGCGACCGCTCAGCGAAGTAGATAGGGCTTCCTCTGATGGATCAGTTCTATCTCCCACCACAGACTCTGCGAGTTCAGAGAGTAAATGGCCATCTAATTCATTTTTCCAACCCATTCGGCTAAATGCAGATCGAGCATTTGGGCTGGCATAACTCACAGCGCCATTGACATCGATACGAATTAGGCCGTCCCCCACTCGAGGCGTTGGATCAAATAGAGAGGAAGCGCCGGAATACGGGAAGCTACCTTCGGCCACCATCCGATAAAACTCGTGTGCAATCTCTCGGTAATTGAGCTCTAGCCGGCTGGGCTGGCGCATTAAATCAGAATTTCTATGTCGTGAAATGACGGCTATGACACGATTATTCATAATTACTGGAATCGTCTCTTCTTTTACCATCACATCGTTCATGAGATATGGCTGGGTGTCACGAACAATTTCACCGCCAGAGAGAGCTTGATCTAGATAAGTTCGTTCTCCCCAAGCAATTTCATCGCCGATAACATCATGTGCAAAAACAGTTGCCGCGGTGGTGGGGCGAATATGCGCAACTGCAATATATCCAGTTGGCCATGATGTGTCATCCTTACGAATAGGAACCCATAAAATTAAGTCAGCAAAAGATAGGTCGGATAATAGTTGCCAGTCTGCAACAAGTTCGCGCAATTTATGGATTTCTTCCGCAGATAGCGGGTTCTTTCCAGCTACATACTCTTCAATTGATGCCATATTAAATCCAAGATGCTAGATGGTTAGAAACTTCCTGCGGGGCATACCAGGTGAGATCATCGAGCTCTTGGCCAACCGTAAAGATAGCTTCGACCTGACTCCATTTAACATCACCTGTGAGAGTGACTGAAAGATCTTCTAGGGTTGCAATGTCTCCATCTTCGATTTCGCATGCGATGACTACGGCTTGAGAATTATCTTCTTGCGAAAATTCGAGCGCGTCTTCAGCTGCCAAGAGTGAAAGCGTAAACTCGAGCTCCTCTTCATCGCTCTCTGGATGGCTCTGGGCAAATTTCGGAGTTGCTGCATAGAGTTCTGGAATTTGTAAGGAGCCTTCTTCAATGAAGCTTTCAAGCTCGAGAGCAGTTGAACCAAAGTAGAGGCGCATAGGCTAAGGGTAGCCAATAACTCAAATCATTTCTTACAACGCTATTTCGTCGGCCAACCGCCTGATTTCGCGCAGGATGAGACTCTTTGGAGCTGCTTGAAATAAAGTCGTCTTTTGACTTAGCGACTTTTCAATACTTTTAAAGTCACGAACTACAGCATAGGAACCTAGAGCGGCGCGCTGTTTACTAAATGTAAGTGGTTCTTTATTTCTTACCCAGTATTGGGCAGAGATGCGCTTCAGCAGAAAGAGACTATCGGGGATTGGATTAATTCTTGACGCCCTATAACTGAGTGAATCTTCAATCAAGACTAGATGACATTGATGCGAAATGAATGCTGCAACTGCTCTATCTTGTTTTCTGGATCCAGCTGAAGTAATGCGATTCAAGTCAATTACTCCGATATCAATGACGACAACTTCAGCTTTTGATATCTCCTCAGATGTATTCGCTATGCTCTCCGAATCTGCAATATCGCACTCCAGAATTGTGAGCCCTGAAGAGAGCGCCGCGCTCTTGCTACGTATTCCATGCAGGTGAAACCGTTCTGCCAGAAATGGGCTATTTTGATGGGCATCTATAAAAAGAGTGCGCCGACCTAGCGCACATTGAATCTCTGCATACTCAAGAGCGAGCGTCGAAACTCCAGCCGATGAGGTGATCGCAGCAAAGACCACAGTTTTATCGTGAGTCGGCAGGCTGATTTGATTACTCGTTTTATTGGAGTCAGCTGGATTAATTGCAAGGAGTGAGTGGAGATTATCGATAGTGAGGGTTCTATCAATGGCCTTGATAGTGACCGAGCGTCGAAAACTCTCTGGGATCTGTGAATAAATGTGTGAATCAACTAGGGCAATTGCAGTAGGGTGGTTTTTAATTGCCGTTAATAGCGCTGAAAGTTCGTAGCAACGTGCAACTATTTGATGACCCAATTGCGATACCAAAGTGGCTAACTCTGACTCTGATTCGGAGTCAGCTGCAGCGGTGATCACAGCCAGCGAATCAACCATGTCTACCTACCAATGTAAGCCGGCCACTGCTGGTGGCTTGCAGCAAAAGCGCTAAATCTGAGCGATTAATAGATAGCGTCACAGAGTAATCGCTTCCCAGATTTGCGCCTTGATGGCTCAATTGGGCAACAAAGGCGCTCTCAATTACTAGAAGAGGTGCACTTTCACTTTCTCCGTTTCGAACATCGTGAATTTGAAAGACTGAAACAAGATCGCCTACCTTTGTATGTAAGGGCAGATCGCTTGATCTGATTGAAATTCCGACTTCAACGGCGTTGAGGTAAGTACTGTCATCTGAGATGGAGTGAGAAGAGATTATTTCGCCGGAAAATATGGAGCGTTTTGTGATAGATCCAATCGGATTAATCTCGCTACTGAGATAACCATTAATCTTTGAATCTAAGGTCACTGATGCGCGGGCAAGATCTGATTGAGTGAGTTGGACTCCACCTGGAATATTTCGAGCCGCTACCCAGACTTTGCTCCGGCTCTTTGAGAGTTGAGGTGCCGCAAAGGCCACGGAAATTGAGATGGCGAAGAGGCAAACCGCGAGATAGGTACGTGTAGTAGAAGAATCAATTTTTTTCATAGCCGCACGGTAGGAGTTGGCGAGATAGCCTCATCTGCTATCCACAGTCCTACTAAAGCAGGATGGGTAATGCCTATAAAGCAGGATGTTTACGATGTGGATGTATCCGCGATAAATAGCCATGGCTATTTCAGAGAAGATTGATCGACGGAGAAGCGCACGCGCTCCGCTCACTTTATTGTCTAGTACCTCTCGGACTCCGCAGTGGCAACATCCCATGATCGAGTTTGAGCCACGCCCTGAACCGCTTCAGCAGAAAGCGCTGCTCTATCTCACGCCCTCCCTCTTTCATGAAGAATTTGATCGCGATGATCAACCAAAGCCAACATCGGCAGGTGAACTTCCGCAAATTTCGGAGTGGAGCTTTGCATTCATCGTTAATCTATTAGAGATACTTTCGGGACATCGCCAACCGGCTCAAGTAATGGCGCGTTGCCACCGCGTCATCTATCACCAGTTACTTACCAAAGCAGGCACCGATAAAGTGCTTGGAAAACTTCGTTCGGTACATCTCCAAGAACCTTTGGATGGGCTCTGCGAAGTAAGCGCCACAATTCGATACGGGGATCGCTTAAAAGCTTTGGCTCTACGCTTTGAGGGCGTAGATGGGCGCTGGCTCTGTACGGTTTTAGAAATTCTGTAAGGGTTAGGCGGCGCCGTGGCAACGCTTAAACTTCTTACCTGAACCACACGGACAAGGTGCATTGCGCGAAACATCACCAGAGGTGACAACTCCATTTTCATCCGCCGAGGTATATTGAAGTGGGCGAAGATCCTGTGGTTTCTCAGCAATTCCTGGAGCAGATATCTGAGAGCCGGCTTCAATCTTTACTTCGACGTTAAATACCATCTTTGCGAGCTCTTCCTTAATCCCGTCCATCATGGCCGCAAAGAGGTCATAACCTTCTTTTTGGTATTCAACTAATGGATCACGCTGTGCCATTGCACGTAAGCCGATGCCTTCTTGCAAGTAATCCATCTCATAAAGATGTTCGCGCCACTTACGGTCAAGAACAGAGAGCAGTACTTTACGTTCGAGTTCGCGCATTACTTCTGTTCCTAGTTGTGACTCACGCTTTTCATACGCCTCCGCAGCATCGTTGAGGATTCGATCTTCTAAGAAAAGTGGATCTAACCCCTTAGCGCCTTGGGTCTCTTCCAGAATTTGAGCAGGTGAGATTGAGACTGGATAGACGTGGGCGATAGCCTGCCAGAGTTGATCGAGGTCCCACTCTTCTGGATAACCTTCTGCAGTTGCTGCTTTGACGTAGGCAGCGAGGGTATCGGCCACGAAGTTCTTGGTTTGAACTCCGATATCTTCGCCTTCGAGCACCATACGACGTTCCGCATAAATAACTTCGCGTTGGCGATTCATAACATCGTCATACTTTAAGACGTTCTTACGAATCTCAAAGTTCTGAGCTTCAACTTGGGTTTGCGCTGAACGAATAGCATTAGAAACCATTTTGGATTCAATCGGTTCATCTTCCGGTAATCCAGCGGCGGTGAGGAATCGCTCAACCATTGCCGAGTTAAAGCGACGCATCAACTCATCCTGCAATGAAAGATAGAAACGTGATTCTCCTGGATCGCCCTGTCGACCAGAACGGCCACGTAACTGATTATCGATACGGCGTGACTCGTGACGCTCGGTACCCAATACATAAAGACCGCCGAGGGCAACTACTTCTTCGTGCCCAGTCTTAACAGCAGATTTCTGCTTTTCGATTTCTGCCGGCCAGGCTGCTTCGTATTCGGCAGCGTTATCTACTGGCGATAAACCTTTGCGCTGTAATTCGAAATCAGCCATAAACTCTGGATTACCACCGAGCATGATGTCAGTTCCGCGACCAGCCATATTAGTTGCAACAGTGACGGCACCTTTAACGCCAGCGCGAGCGATGATCGATGCTTCGCGTTCGTGTTGTTTGGCATTGAGAACTTCGTGTGGAATTCCGGCGCGCTTGAGGTAATGAGAGAGCTCTTCTGATTTTTCAACGCTCACCGTACCGACTAGAACTGGTTGGCCTTTACGATGGCGTTCGACGATATCGCGCACGACCGCCTGGAATTTTCCAGCCTCAGTTTTGTAGACCAGATCTGGTTGATCAATACGTTGTGCAGGTCGATTAGTTGGAATTGGTACAACACCTAATTTATAGATTTGGTGAAACTCTGACGCCTCGGTCATGGCAGTTCCGGTCATACCAGAAAGTCGATTGTAGAGTCGGAAATAGTTCTGCAATGTAATTGTGGCCAGAGTCTGATTCTCGTCCTTAATTTCAATGCGTTCTTTAGCTTCAAGGGCTTGATGAAGACCTTCGCTGTAACGGCGACCTGAAAGCATACGACCAGTGTGCTCATCGACAATCAGAAGTTCGCCATTCATGACGACATAATCTTTATCGCGCTTAAATAATTCTTTAGCTCGGATGGAATTGTTGAGGTATCCAATCAAAGTGGTATTTGCTGCCTCGTAGAGATTTTCTATGCCTAAAAGTTGTTCAACTTTAGTAACGCCGTCTTCTAGTACGCCGACGGTTTTCTTCTTCTCGTCAACTTCATAGTGAACATCGCGTTGCAACTTAGTTGCGATATTTGCAAATTCAACGTACCACTTTGTTGGTTTATCGGCAGGACCTGAGATGATCAAAGGCGTACGAGCTTCGTCAATAAGAATTGAGTCAACTTCATCGACAACTGCGAAGTTATGCTCGCGCTGGACGCAATCTTCTAGACTCCAAGCCATATTGTCGCGGAGGTAATCAAAACCAAATTCATTATTGGTGCCATAGGTGATATCTGCTGCATATGCTTCGCGACGTTCTGCCGGAGTCATGCTGTTAAGAATGACACCTACTTTAAGGCCAAGAAAACGATGGATGCGACCCATCCATTCACTATCGCGCTCAGCGAGATAATCGTTAACAGTGACGACGTGTACGCCTTTTCCGGTTAGCGCATTGAGATAAGAAGGCAAGGTCGCTACTAGCGTCTTTCCTTCACCGGTACGCATCTCCGCAATATTGCCTCGGTGAAGTGCTGCTCCACCCATAATTTGAACATCGTAATGGCGTTGGCCCAAAGTGCGCTTTGCCGCTTCACGAACAACTGCGAATGCTTCTGGCAGGAGAGCATCGAGTGATGTTCCTTGAGCGATGCGCTCTTTAAATTCTAAAGTCTTGGCTCGGAGTTGGTCATCACTAAGACTCGAAATCTGCGCTTCGAAAGAATTTACTTGACCGACAATTTTGGCAAGGTCACGAAGGATCTTTCCTTCGCCTGCTCGCATTATTCGATCTAGTAGTGAAGCCATTGCTATCCCGCTTTCATTTTCTCAGGGGCTATCTTATGGGTCTCATGGACTGGGCACTGCAGGCGGTAATTGCTCCAACTACCTCGATTCCCGCGGCTGAAAGGGCTCTAGCGCCCTCCCCAAGGGTAGAACCAGTTGTAATCAGGTCATCGACCAGCAGCGCTCTCCCACCCTGGAAGAGAACCGATTGATCTATGTCAGCCCTCGATACAACGAAGGCTTGATTGAGATTATTCCGCCTTTGCTGGAGATGAAGTTCACTCTGATCCTGAACTTTTCGTGTGTGAATGAGGAGATTCATCATAGGAATTTCTAATTGGCGAGCTAAATTTCGAGTAATGCTCTCCATAAAGATTCGACCTCGCTGTCGAGATGCAGAGCGTCGTGACGGCATCGGAACTAGGAAATCAAAGTGCTTTTCACGATGAAACATACTTGCCGCGTGATTAAGAGTTTCCAGCAGTAATGCATCGGCACTTTTTACGCCATCTTCTTTTGCCGCTAGTAATACTTTCTGAGCGATGGGTGTGTACCTGGTTGCCGAAATTACTCGGATAGATTGTGAGCTCAGACTCGGAATATTTCTTACCAGCTTTTCCACGACCCACTCTCTGCGGCAGAGTTCACATATTCTCTCACCTAGAACGCTGCAACTAATGCAGCGTTGCGGAAAAATTAACTGTGAAAGCGAATTTGCCATTCACTCAGTATTCTTTGTAAAAAAGAAATTGATTATTGCAAGAAGGTTTCTTCGTGGAAATCGAGTGGTTGTGCACGTAATGGACGACCTGTGATGTACTCACCAGCTATGCGCGGAAGAGTTAATACGAAGTGAGCGCCTTTACCCGGTCTGCCCCATGCATCGAGCTCGCCATTATGAAGCCGCGCATCTTCAAGTGCAATTGATAGACCTAGACCAGTTCCACCTCGAATCCGAGCACGTGAAGGATCGGCACGCCAAAATCGATCAAAGACTCGAATGAGAGACGACTCGTCGAGGCCTGAACCATAATCTCTAACCCCGATAGCAACTTCGGTTTCTGTACTTACAATTCTTACTTCTACCTGTGTTCCTTCGCAATGATCAAGGGCGTTGGAAAGAAGATTGCGCATAATTCTTTCGACTCGTCGAATATCACCACGGATATTTACAACGGGTGCGTCAGATTGGGTGCTAATTGCCGAACCTTTTTCATCTTCTTCAATAATGAGATCTGAAACGCAACGTTTTACAAGTCCGACAATGTCGAAATCTGCCACATCCAAAACCGCCACTTCAGCATCGAATCTACTTACTTCGAGTAGATCTTCAAGTAATCGCTCAAAGCGATCTAGCTGAGCCACCAGAAGTTCTGCGCTACGTGATACTGGTGCTTCAAAATTCGCTCGTTGGTTATAGAGGACTTCTGAGGCCATCCGTAAGGTAGTGAGAGGGGTTCGGAGCTCGTGAGAAACATCAGAAACAAACCTCTGTTGAACTCGGGAGAGATTTTCTAAACGATTAATCTGACGCTGGATTGATTCGGCCATCTCATTAAAGGAAGAAGCAAGGGTGGCTAATTCATCATCTGAGGTGATTGCAAGCCGCAAGTCAAAATCTCCGGCTGTAAATTTTTGAGCCACCTTCGCTGCTTCGCGAACTGGCTTTACAACCTGCCTCACAACCAGCCAGGTAATGAGGGCGATGAGGAAAATCAGTGCGAAGCCGGTAACTAAGAGCGCATTTTTGATGAGCGACATGGTTGAATCGAATTGAGCTAGAGAGAAAACAACATACATCTCATAGCGCCCTCCCCCGGGAACCTCTATTCGATTACCAATAAAGAGTGATGAAACAGCTTGACCTATCGAGAACTTTAAATCTGCGTAGTCATATGCGAGAGAATTGGATTTCTGGATCTTCTTTCGCAGTGAGATAGGAATTGAATCGGCGAGTGCCTGGTTAGAACTCATCTCATAATTAGTCTTGGCATCGTTCGACTTGGAGCTGCGAACAATGATTACTTCGCGGCGTTGCTCATTTGGATTTTGAGTTGTTGCATCTACCAAAATTGATGCCAGCACTTGCTTTCGCTCTTCCACGCTCTTCCCTTGCGAAAGCAACAACTGATACTGAGCGTTGAAGAATGCCAAACGCGCTTCAGCAATCGAAGAATTCAAATTCACATTTCGGATTCCATCAGAGAGCTGCGAATAAAGCGCTGATCCCGTAAGCCATACCACTCCTAGAGATAGAAGAACCGTTGAGGAGATGACTTTTGCAGCAAGTGATTGCTTAAAGCCGAGTCGAATTCGACCCATATTAGGAAGATCCGCCCGCCTTATAACCAACACCACGCACCGTCATTACGATGGTTGGATTCTCCGGGTCGTGCTCAATCTTTGAACGCAGACGCTGAACGTGCACATTCACAAGTCTGGTATCGGTCGAGTGGCGATATCCCCAAACTTCACTCAGCAAAGCGTCGCGAGTAAAAACCCGACCTGGGTCTCTCGCCAAAGCGACTAATAGATCAAACTCGAGACGAGTGAGAGTAATGATGTTTGCACCTCTCCGAACTTCATGAGCTGCGACATCAATAGATAGATCACCTATGGTAATCATTCCGGTGACATCGGAGTTGGTACGACGAAGTCTGGTGCGGATACGCGCTATAAGCTCCGCTTTATCGCGGAAAGGTTTCTGCATATAGTCGTCAGCGCCGGCCTCTAGGCCGCGCACAATGTCTTGCGTCTCGCCTTTAGCGCTCAACATGACAATCGGAACCATAGATTCGGCCCTAATTAACTTGCAAACTTCAATGCCATCGATTCCTGGAAGCATGACATCGAGGAGAACGAGGTCTGGTGGATTACTGCGAAATGCATCCAGCGCCTCGTCACCTCGACCGACTAAATCAACATCAAACCCAGAGCTTGTTAAAACAATTCCAAGCATCTCGGCAAGGTCTTGATCGTCATCGACAACCAGAATGTTGGCCATTTATGAGCCGTGCTCCCAAGAGTTGAGGTAGAGCTCTTGCGCAGGTGTAAGCACGTCAATCCGTCCACCCATTGACTTCAACTTCAATGACGCTACTTCCTTGTCAATATAGGTAGGGACTTCGTGGACCCCTGGAGTGAGGTTCTTTGCTTCCTTCACAATGTATTCAGCGGTAAGTGCCTGATCAGAAAATGACATATCCATTACCGATGCTGGGTGACCTTCTGCGGCGCCAAGATTTACCAAGCGACCCTCTGCAAGAAGAAGCAAACGTCGGCCATCCTTCATAACATATTCATCGGTCTGATGACGCATCTTGGAATTCTTGGAGATTGCGTTTTGCTCGAGCCAGGCAACATCGATTTCAATATCAAAGTGGCCAGAGTTAGCCATAATTGCACCATCTTTCATGACCGCGAAATGTTCGTCGCGAAGTACATCTCGATTGCCGGTCACGGTTATAAATACATCGCCGAGCTTGGCTGCATCGGTCATTGGCATGACACGGAAACCTTGCATCATTGCATCGAGCGCCTTTGTTGGATCAATTTCGGTCACAATGACATCTGCACCAAGTCCTTTGGCACGCTCTGCAACTCCCTTACCGCAGTAACCAAAACCGGCTACGACGACAACTCGACCGGCGAGTAGGAAGTTGGTGGCGCGGAAAACTGCATCGAGCGTTGACTGTCCGGTGCCGTAGCGATTATCAAACATATGCTTTGTATCAGTGTCATTAACGGCAATCATTGGGAAAGTTAGCGCACCATCTTTTGCCATTTGAGTAAGGCGAATAACTCCAGTTGTGGTCTCTTCGCAGCCGCCAACGATATTTGGAAGTAATTCTCGGCGGGTCGTGTGAAGTGTATTCACTAGATCGCATCCATCATCAAAAACTTGGTGCGGCGCAATATCCAATGCTGCATTGATATGCGCGTAGTAACCATCACGATCCACAGCATTACGAGCAAATACTGAAATTCCGTACTCGTGTACAAGTGCTGCAGCTGTGTCGTCTTGAGTTGAAAGTGGGTTTGATGCACAGAGCGCTAATTCAGCGCCACCTGCTTTGAGGACGCGCATTAAGTTTGCGGTCTCTGTGGTTACGTGCATACAAGCTGAAATGCGCACACCTGCAAATGGTTGTGTCTTCTCAAAACGTTCGCGGATTTGGGCTAGTACCGGCATATTGCGCTCAGCCCATTCGATGCGTTTGCGACCTGCGGCTGCAAGTGACGCATCAGCGATGTCGTGTTGTGGAATTGTGGTTACTGACATTTATATCTCCCTATGTGGTTCAAAGAAAACGGCTATTTTCTTAGCGCGTAACCTGTAGGGCTCTACGGTGGAAACTTCGCTACCGGCAAAGATTACCGCCGGGTTGGCGTGATACGCGAATTTACGCGCGGATTAGCGCAAGCACTGCATCACGTACTGAGGACATTTCGCCCTCGGTCTTTGCCTCTACATTGAGGCGAAGAAGGGGTTCGGTATTTGAAGCTCGCAAATTAAACCACCAGGTATCTCCATTGACAGTTAAACCGTCAAGATGGTCTACCGTCACGCCATCTCTGGTTGCATAGATTGATTCAATCTTAGAGATCATCGCTGCGGCATCGTTGACAGTTGAATTAATTTCACCACTTGCTGCGTATCTATTAAATGCAGCCAACAGTTGGGACAAAGATTTTGAGCTCTCCCCCAGCGCTGCAATTGCGTGAAGCGCGGCCAACATACCTGAATCTGCCCGCCAAAAATCTTTAAAGTAGAAATGCCCCGAGTGTTCGCCTCCGAAAATCGCACCAGTCTCGGCCATTTGCTTCTTAATAAATGAATGTCCAACTCGTGAACGTTCAGCCTTGCCACCATTTTCTTCAACCACTTCTCGTACCGCTCTGCTCGAGATTAAGTTGTAAATAATCGTTGAACCTGGATGCTTCTTAAGCTCGCGCGAGGCGATGAGAGCGGTCAGAGCCGAAGGGTTTACGAGTTCACCACGTTCATCGACAAGAAAACAGCGATCTGCATCGCCATCGAAGGCTAATCCGATATCAGCCTTATTCTTCTTTACCGCCGCCTGCAGATCTCTTAGATTCGCTGGGTCTATGGGATTAGCTTCATGATTTGGAAAAGTTCCGTCGAGCTCAAAATACATTTCGACAACCGAGGCATTGATTCGAGACATCACAGCTGGGGCGGTATGGCCAGCCATTCCATTGCCAGCATCAATCACAATATTGAGATGGCGCATAGAAGAGACATCGACCAAAGTAAGTAGATGATTGACATACTCATCAAGCATCTCGCGTCGACTTTCAACACCTCGCTGACCTATCGAAAGAGCCACGCCTTCATTCTTATATTTTTCAATGGCAAGTAATCCAGACTCTTTTCCAATTGGACGAGCACCACTGAGACACATCTTTATGCCGTTATAGGCCGCCGGATTGTGGCTTGCAGTAAACATGGCGCCCGGAAGGTTGAGTTTGCCAGCTGCGAAGTAGAGCATGTCAGTCGAGGCTAATCCGATCCGAATTACATCTAACCCACCTGAAGTGACGCCAGCGCTGAAAGCATCTGCCAATGATGGAGATGATGGACGCATATCTTCACCAATAACAACAGTTGCTGGTTCGCGCTCATCTTTAAGAAATTGAGCAAAGGCCGCACCGGTAGCAAAAGCGAAGTCTTGAGTGAGTTCGATATCAACTAAACCGCGAACATCGTATGCCTTAAAAATTGAAGTGCTCATACATTAATCCTAAAGAATGGAAGTCAGATTGGAAAGTGAGAGTTAGTTTGGAACTGCACGCAAGTGGCCGCGTCGGCCCAATGGTGATGTTGCTTCATTAATTGGCGATGAGTTAGGTTGCGTCAAGTTAGCGGCTTCACGGACTGCATCAGCAATTGCCATGAGATCGTCATCAGTTGGACCAGCGCTTTCCTGGGAAATTACTTCTCGCTGAAATTTCCAACCATGTGGAACGGTTAACTTTGCTGCATGCTTTTCGCAGAGATCATATGTATGTGGCTCGGCAAATGGCGAAATCGGGCTGAGCGTAGCAAGTGATTCTGAATAGTTATAGGTAAGCGTCATGGTTGCAGCCACGCGACACCCTACTCGCGAACAAGAACGCCCTACAGCTGAAGCCATAGATGGAAGGCTATTACTGGCATCAAATGAATTAAGGAATCAACACACGGATATTTGCATGAGGAACAGTGGTTCGAGTGAGTTGGCTGCCCTGAACAAGTGGCGCATATCCATATCCGCTATGAGAAGCATTGAGAAGGGCGCCGTAGACCTCGCGAGATGTGGAAACTATCGAGACTTCGCGGGTTCCATCGGGAATCGCGAATGAGGCGATGGATTCGCCAGTCACATCGTAATGCCGGATTTTGCCATTTAACGCCATCAGGTCTAACCCCACCTTGAACTTTGATCCGGTAAAGACAAGAGTCGGCGTAAGTCCCGAAACTGCATATGTTGATGAAGTAAGTGCTGGCGCCGGAGTGCTCCAAATGAAATCGCTCTTATTGAGAGAGACTGTCTTAGAAAAGACCGATGCGACTATCGGGCGATCGGAATTGAGCTTCAATGCAAACTTACCGGGAGCCATCATTGTCTTGATTGGAATTTCAATGGTTCTTCCAGCAGGGATGGTGGCGCCGTCAATGCCAGCTGGCGCAAAGGTACCGTCCGTGGAAACGATGGTTGCGTTGATATGAGCTGCAACATCACCGGGCACCAAAATTCGCAAGGTGTGTGGCAGTGCATCTTTGCGAATCACAGCATGTGGAATTGCTGGGATAACTATGTTTTTTGCGCTTTCACCTTGGCCATTAACAAAATCTCCACCTAAAGCACGCAGTCCACGGCCACGTGAATCGCTTAAGAATGCATTAACGCGTCCAGTCTGTGGCACCACTTGAATCGCAATCTTGGTCGCACTCGGCGCAAGATTGACCAACGGAATTGACTTCACTGAATTTGCGTTGAGTGTTACCAGTTGTTCAGGTTGCCGACCTTTCTCGGTAAATATAACCAGCGAAACTGATGCTCTACCTAAGCCGCTATTAACCAAAGTAAATATCCCCTTGGATGTGACATCGGCTGATCCACCTACAAACCATTGGCTGCTAATGGGCGCAATACAAGTGATCGCACTGGCCCACACTCCTTGATCAGCAACCCACGAAATTGGCGTTACTTTCTGGGCATCGACAACAACTGCTTGGTTGCCACCGCTCAATCTTCTGGAGTGGGAACTCTTGTAATTCATTGACGAAGTGCCAGTGACTCGAACCGGGGTCTTAGAAGAATGTAATGATATAAAGGAGACTTCACCTGATTGATGAGGTGGACAAACCACAGAAGGGAAACTTGATGTGTATTGGCTATCTTTTGCCGTGACGGTAACTGCGTTTGCTAAGAATGAGACAACGATAAAGATTACTGCTAACAGCAGAGCTCGGCGGCGCATCACGATAGCTCTCGATCCGACATTTCCCGACGTCTGCGACCAGATGGAAGCGCCATAACAATTGACGAAATCAAGGTAATCAAAAAGAGCGAAATCCAGGCGCGGCGAATGGTTCCATCATGGAGCAATAGAACTTCCCCCGGAATTGAAACTTTAAATTCCGGAATTCCAAGATCATTCTTTACCTTCTCGAGGCGAACTCCATCCTGGAGCGCCTGCCAAGACTTCGAATAGTGCTCGGTAATTGTGAGAATGCCAGCGCGAGGAACCACTAACTTTCCGCGATCTACTTCAAGCACTGTGCGGGCACCGGATAAATCAGTCAGAATTGCCGGACCAGTATCAGCGGCTACTTTCCAAACCGTACCCGCGTCGGTGGCGGAAGTTCGGTTAAACCCGCCAATTCCATCGATGGTCTGTATCAAATTAGTTCGAACGCTCTTGGTGACGAAGACATATTTAATTCCAAAGGTCGAAAGGGTTGAACTTGAACTCGTGCCGGTTCCGTCAATCAAACTTTCCACTGCATCTTTCACATATGAAGAGAGTGGCAGCGCAATATCTGGGTGACCTAAGGTTAATTTTCCACCCCGTGCGATGTAGTACTGAAGTGATGTATCACCCAATTCTGTAATAGGGCGAATAACTAAGATTTTGGCTTCCTTATCTACTGCCAAGAATGCAGGTAGAACTGAATCCGTTGAATTCTTAGCCGGTGATGCGGCACCTGCAGAGAAAGCCCAGAGCGAAGCAGTCGTCGAATAGAACAAAGTTGCTATGAGTACCAAAGCGACTGCAAAGTGTTGATAATTTATGTGGGTCTGCTCCAAACGTTCGCGAACATTAGTAAACATAATGACTGCTGCAATTAAAGCTAGAAAAGTCGCAACTGCGATCAGTGGTCCTGTGTAATAAAAGAGCGAGTCGGTAGATCCATTTCCGTGAATTGGAATTGAGCTAGCTAAAGTCGCTGAGAAGAGAAAGAGCAGCCCATAACGTGCATACTTCTGGGCATCGGCAATTGAAAAAAATGTGACTATCAAAAGTAAGGTGATTGGACTAATGCTCCACCAAGGCAGCGAACCAGCTCCGCCAGGATTTGCCAACAAGACTAGATTGGCAACTCCACCAGTTTGACCGATTCCAATTTCTTGCAGAATGCGAGATGGATGCAATAAATAGCTGAGTGAAGTTGGTGCGAGCAACATTCCTGGAGTAATCAAGAGGATGAGACGACGCCCCAATCGAATGAGGAAGAGCGCATTGCGATACTGATACTTCGCCTTCTGAAAATCAGTAAAAATGAGATAAAGCGATACGACGAGTAAAACTAAGAGTAAAGATGGGTTATATGCAGCTAGGAAGGCGATGAAGAGCGATAAGCCGAATGAGCTTCGAATAGTTCGTTGTTCAATAGCCAACCACTCCCCGCGATGGTGAATAAATATCGGGAGCGCAATCAGAAAGATAACTGTGCCGAGTCGTCCGGAATTAATTGCAGAGATCATCACCGGGGAAAGGGCGTAGATGAATGAAGCCCCGGCTGAGAGGTTAGGGCTAGTCGTGTGCTGCTTGAGTACTTGATGCGAAGTCAATAGCGCAAGGAAGGGCGCTGCGATGAAGAAGAGAGAGATGAATAGTGCGACATTTCCAAAGGTCAAAATTGATCCAAGCGCCACCGGCAAAACCCACACTGGTGCGCCAACATTGCTTCCAAGCCCAACTGAATGCCAACTCTCAACATAGAACGTGAATAAATCGCGAGCACCGCCAGGAGATTGTGCAAGCCCGCCTCCGGAAATCGCGCCAAAGCGATGTCGCGCCCAACCTAAAGTAATAAGTGAAAGTGCAAGAAGGGCGAGAACCAGTGGCTTCTTTACAATTGTGATCCAGGTAGAAGATCGTACGGGCACCAACATCTCATCCTCAGATGAGAGTTCGAGTTCACTTGGAATATCATCGGCCTCATCATCGATATCGGGTAACAATTTCGCACGAATTTCTTCGATAGTGCGGTTAGTTGCACTTCGTAATTGGGTCCATCGAGATGGAATGAATTGTTTTACTACACTAATAGACACCAATCTATGTCTCTTGCGATCACGACGGGCAAGTAGCAGTTCGGCGGGGTGAAAAATTAGGGCAGTAATCGCCAATAATTCATCGCTGGCATAACCCGGAAGTTTTGCAAATAGGTATCCGATGGCGCGGACGAGGGCTCCGGCAAGGAGTTGGAGCGCAAGCATCGGCAATTTCCACCACGATGCATTTGCCAATAAAACGTAGGCGGCATTTTGCCGGTCAAGCAAGAGCGGGCGATGTAGAAAGGCGCCAGAAACATCAATTGCTCGACGTTCGGAAGCGGCCGCTTGTGCGTGGTACCCAACTGCGTCACTGACTGCCAAAACACCGAACCCAGCAACGTGAAGTCGCCATCCGAAATCTACATCGTCTCGAAATAGTTCGAGATTTGAGTCAAAACCGCCAAGCTCTTCAAAGACGTTACGTCGAATGAGTGCGCCCGCAGTGCTGACGGATAGAACTTCGTGAACTCCATCGTGCTGCCCTTGATCGTATTCATGAGTTTCAAGTTCGGTCCAGCGAGCGCCATTGGTTGCGATACTAATTCCCACTTCTAACAAGTGTGTGCGATCGTGCCAGCCTAAAAGTTTGGGGCCAACCATTGCGATATTAGGTCGATCAGCTACTGAATCTAAAAGCGCTTGTAGTGCACCTGGTTCAAGTGCACAATCATCGTGAAGAATCCATAACCACTCTTCTACGCCTTCAACTGGCGCTGGTAGTTGCTCGATACCAAATGAGATTGCAGATGCAAAAGGTGTAGAACGATGTGTAGTTACAGTGGGGATGCGGGCACCTTTTAATAACTTTGCCGATGCATCTAGTGAACCGGTATCGATTGCAAGAATTCGATCTGGGCTTCGAGTCTGCGAAGTAATCGAGGCGACAACTTCAGGCAACCACGTCACGCCATCGTGCACTACGAGAAGTGCAGTAACGCGTGGTGTGCTCATAGTAAATAAGGTACTAGTTAAAGATGGAGCAGCTCTTCAGACGCGATTATGCGCGGCGCTTGAGGCGGCGGCGTTCGCGTTCGGAGAGTCCACCCCAAATTCCAAAGCGCTCGTCATGAGCAAGGGCGTATTCAAGGCACTCTTGCTTAACCTCGCAAGCACCGCAGACGCGCTTTGCTTCGCGGGTAGAGCCGCCTTTCTCAGGGAAGAAAGCTTCTGGATCGGTTTGAGCACATAGTGAGCGCTCTTGCCATGAGAGTTCGATGTTCTCTCCATTTGCGAGTTGAATGGTTGGTCCTGAAGTTAGTGCACTCAGTAGGTTTGGTGCTTCTGGACGGATTGGCATTCGTCTCAATCTCCTAGTTCTCGCAGTGGTTTCATGGGTGAAACGTGCGTCTAGAGATGAATTACATACGTGTAATTCGATTAAGTCAACCCCTAGATTGGAAAAATCCGGTCATTATGCGGAGCGATCTGGCAACTCCACGCTCAATCTCTCAATGTCTGCTGTAGGGTCGTTAGAAATGTATCGGTAATTGTTGTGTGGAAGAGATGTACATCGCCTCTATATCGGCACCGGATTCGACCTTCGCGCCATGGAAGATAAACGAGTGGCGAAGATGTGCGCCCGCTCCGATGTGGACCCCATCGCCGATAATGCAATCATCGATTACCGCCCCGGCCTCGATGGTGACTTGCGAGCCGAGTGAGCTCTTACCCATTACCTTCGCACTGGCATCGATGCGGCAGTCTGCCATCTGGTGAAAGTCGCCGGCTATCAAATCTCGGGAACCTTGGAAGAGCGCAGCGGCGCTACCTACATCGAGCCAGTAAGCCTGATCTTTATAACCATAGACCGGACGGGCATCGGCCACCAACTGCGGAAAGGTCTCCCGCTCAACGCTGACAACTTGATGAAGTGGAATTCGAGAGATCACAGATGGATGGAAGACATAACAACCAGCGTTAATTGAGTTGGTGATTGGATTCTCCATTTTCTCCAAGAATGCCGTGACTCTTCCTTCGCTATCGGTCGGGACACAACCAAAAGCTCGTGCATCTTCAACCTCTATTAAATGGAGTGTTGCATCTGCTTTCTTGCTCTGATGGAAAGCTATCTGCGCCGCTAAATTATGGCGACTTAGGATGTCGCCATTAAAAATAACTATTGGTTCATCGCCTAGTGATGCTAAATCTAGAGATTGTGCTGCATTAGCGATTGCTCCGCCAGTTCCGAGTGGTTCACTCTCGACTGCATAAAGAATTTTTATTCCCCACTGGGAACCATCACCAAAGTACGGTGTAAATACTTCAGAGAGATAGGAAGTTGCAAGTACCAAGGTGTGGATGCCGGCAGATACTGCGGCTTGAATTTGATGTTCAGTAACTGGAACTCCGGCAACAGGCAACATGGGTTTTGGGCACTCGGTAGTAAGTGGCCGTAATCGAGTTCCGAATCCGCCAACTAATAAAATACCGACTGTCATGACGAAGCTGCTGCAATTCTCTGCGCTGCTTCTGCAATCTGGGCATCAGTTGCAGTCATGGCAATTCGAATAAATTCATTACCGGAATCGCCATAGAAGCTACCGGGCGTTGCCACAATACCTAAATCTGCTAACCATTTCACTGATTGCCAGCAATCTTCACCGCGAGTTGCCCAGATATATAAGCCTGCTTCAGAGGATTCAATCCGGAATCCAGCAGCCTCAAGTACTGGTCTTAACATCGCACGGCGAGCGTTATAGCGAGCGCGTTGTATTTGAACGTGGCTGCTATCGCTAAGCGCAGCGATCATCGCCTGCTGAACCGGAAGTGGAACAATCATCCCTGCGTGCTTGCGCACTTCCAGTAAGGTTTGGATGAGCTGCGGATCACCGATGACAAATGCGGCTCTAAATCCAGCCATATTCGATCGCTTCGAGAGTGAATGAACTGCCAAAATATTGGTGTTATCGCCGTTGGCATATTGAAGTATTGATGACGGCACCTGACTATCACCAAATTCGAAATAACATTCATCAGAAACCACGATGCTGTTATGTGTACGAGCCCATTCAAGCGCTGACGTGAAATCTTTCTCATTATGAACGCGCCCAGTGGGATTTGAAGGTGAGTTAATCCACGCAATATCTGCACGGGGCCAGGTCGATACATCGAGAGTCACTGGAAAAGATTGGGCACCAGCAATTTTTGCTCCAACTAGATATGTTGGATATGCAACCTCCGGATAGATAACGCTCTTAGCAGTCAGCAATGTCGGTAGCCACGCTACAAACTCTTTTGATCCAATAAGTGGTAAGACTCCAAATTCTCCAGTGACTCCGAGAGTTAATCGCGCCCATTGTGTAATTGCTTCACGCAACTCCGGAGTACCAGCGGTTAATGGATAGCGCGGGGAGTTGGCGGCCGCTGAGAAAGCTGCCTGAATAAAGGCAGGTGTGTCATCAACTGGTGTTCCAACTGAGAGATCAATAGCTCCTGCCGGATGGCGGCGCGCAATTGCACCGTATGGTGCAAGGGTGTCCCAAGGAAAATCAGGAAGATTGTGGGCCAAGAGCGCTCACCGTAGGGTGGTCAGTTCCTGTTTCGCCCACCTTTGATGCTCCGCCTGGCGAACCAATTTCAACGAAGAATTCGGTGTTGATCTTCTTGTAATCCTGCCACTGGCCAGGGACATCATCTTCATAGTAAATAGCTTCAACTGGACATACTGGCTCGCAGGCTCCGCAATCTACACACTCATCTGGCTGGATATAGAGCATCCGAGAGCCTTCGTAGATGCAATCAACAGGACACTCTTCGCGACATGACTTATCTTTCACATCGACACAAGGCTGGGCAATTACGTATGTCATAGGGCAATTCTAACCACCAATATCCTTATTCCTGTGAGCCGAAGCGATAACTTTCTTACAGAGCGAGAAGCAGCCCTAGGGTCGAGAGTATCGATCCGGCTTCGGGAAGATGCTGGCGGCTATCGGGACTTACTGGGCACCTTAATTGAACTCGAATGTGTCGAGAAGAAAGATGGCTCGCACCACCGCTTTAACCCTGATGCAATTGCATATTTTCGAGTGGTTGTTACACCCGTTTAAAAGCCACTGCAACGACCAGCGGTGTGCCAACAAAAAGTAGTGCGGTTCCGACGCCGTCGCCTTGTACTAAAAGTTCTTGAGCGACTCCGAAAGTTCCGGCTCGCACTACAGTTGCAAGCCACGCTACTGCCGCCAGAAATTTATACCTTCGCTCTCCAGTGTGTCTTCCGACCGCCCAGATTGTCGTGGCGGATGCTATTAAGCCTGCGACGATTCCAAGCGGCGGCAGAGTCTGGTGGAGTAAAACCGCAATCGCCCCAGAGAAGCTTCCTGCAAGCATTGCGACGAGTACGCGCATTTAGAGTGCTATTCCAGAGAATAAATCACGCTCATGACCATTGTGATCAATATCGTCGCCGGCCGCGCCGTGAACTCGCGTGTAGTACTCGTGCGCCCATACTTGCAGCCCAAGATTATTGGAAAGTGCAAAGAATGGGCCGTCCACTGAAATTTGAGTGGCATGAGCCTTGAGTGCATTCATCTTTGCCTCAACAACAGATGTGCCGTCAATGTGGGCGTGTACAAATGAATCATCTTTAGCAAAAGGAAGATCGTCAGCGTTCTCAACTCCCATAAAGTCGGAACCGATCTCTTTCATAGCATCGATTCCTTTTTGGATTTCAGAACGTGGCATTACATTCCAATACACCTTTGGCGTCCGCCATTGCGCCTTTTCAAACGCTGCCATGGCTACTCGATGTGCCTGAATATGATCTGGATGGCCATATCCACCAAATTCATCGTATGTAATCAAAATATGCGGCTTTACCTCATCAATGATGGCTACTAAATCCGCAGTAGCTTGGCCGAAATCTGACCGCCAGAAGCAATCTGCGCGTTCATTTGGCGGCGTACCAATCATGCCGCTATCACGATATTTGCGATGTGGTGCACCAAGAAAGCGAAAATCTGAAATACCAAGCGCCTGCATGGCATCTGCAAGTTCAATTTCTCGATGTTCACCAAGGGAGTCTTCTAAGTGTGCTGCTTTATGCGCAAGATCGGCGACCAAAATTTCGCCTTCTTCGCCTCGAGTACAAGTAACTAATGTGATCTTCGCTCCAAGCGATTGATATAGCGCCATAGTCGCGCCGTTGTTGATGGTCTCATCATCAGGATGCGCGTGTACGAGTAAAGCTCGGTATCCCTGATATGACGATTGCATCTCAGTACACCGGAAGTGTTGTATCGATTTGCTTAGCCCAAGCAAGAACCCCGCCACTTACGTGCGTTGCATCTGTAAATCCTGCCGCTTTTATAATTGCCAAGCACTCGGCAGATCGAACTCCGCTCTTGCAATGCACGATAATTGGCTTATCTTGCGGCAATTGCGATAGCGCGCTGCCATCAATAAATCCTTGCTTTGGAATTAAGTGTGATCCTGGAATACGAACTATTTCGAATTCACTCGGTTCACGGACATCAATGAGGTAGAAATCCTCGTGGTTATCAATCTTGGATTTGAGCTCCTGCACAGTTATCGTTGAACCAGAACTGGCTTGGGCAGCTGCATCTGAAATTACACCGCAGAAAGCTTCATAATCTGGGAGCAAGGCAGTTTGCTTTGGATTATCTGAACAAATTGGGCAGTGCGGATCCTTGCGAATCTTGACCTTGCGGAAATTCATTTCAAGCGCATCGTAAATCATCAGTGATCCGATGAGATTTTCACCAATTCCGGTTAAGACTTTGATGGCTTCTGTGCTCTGAATTGAACCGATAGTTGCACAGAGAACGCCAAGAACTCCACCCTCA
>CAZMBG010000008.1:22636-24119 GCA_964564615.1 uncultured Candidatus Planktophila sp. | reverse complement strand
AAAAAACGGGGAATTACCCGGGTGGGAGAGGATAAATCCCTCATCCTCCGCTCTTAAGAATTTCACATCAAAGAAGGCTGGTGGAAAATGCTTGGTAAGTACGGTACTGAACAAGTAGGCATTTCAGCAGAAATTGCACTTGCTGATCTAGTAGATGTAAAAGTTGATTCTTCCTATAGATCTCGTGGTCGCGTTGAATTGATAGATCATATAAAGCCTGCAATAAAAGAGTCACTACATAAATTCCCAAGGCCGATAACTCACACCGCAGGCGATCAAAATCCGGTCGATTTTGAACTCGAAGGCGGTAAGACTTTGTCTGTAAAGTCGACAATGAGGGGCATCGGCAAGATTTCACCTCAGAATATTGGACAACCGACCTCCACTACATTTTGGTCAAAGCTTCCGCATTTAGTTCCTTCTGGGATCAAGATTAACCAATTGAGCTACGCTGAATCATCCAAATTATTTAAAGAAGTAGCCCAAAATCAAATAGTGCCACTTCTAGAAGAATATTGGCGTAATATTTTTGATTGCGATTACATGCTTTATGTTCACGATGTTTTAAATGAAGATGACAGCCTTTCGACAAAAACTAAAGTTGAAATATTTAATAAATCCGAAACACCAAATTGGGTTCAGTCCAAAATCACGTTCACCAAGTCGGTTCCTGACTGGAATGAAAGCTGTACAGTGAAATATGCAACCTACTCAATTGGAGAGTTCCAAGTACACCAAAACCGAAACTGCTTCAAATTTCGGTTTAATGTAGATGGATTGATTAAATCGGGGCTACTTTCGTAGCTTTAAGTCAGAAAGTAATTATTTAGAACAATTTGCTTTCATTCTGTTCCTGCAAATTTCGAAGTCGATGAGCACCCTTTTCAAAGAATTCTTCATCTCTTTCTACCAACACTGCGCGCCGGCTTGTCTGAATTGCGGTCTCGCCCATTGATGCCGATCCAGAGAATGGGTCGAGCACTAAATCACCTGGGTTTGAAAGCAATTCGGTGAGGTAGCTAAGCAACTGGACAGGTTTTTCTGTGGGGTGCAGACGATTACCGGCTTTGCTATTAAAGGAAACATAATTTGGAACACATAGCGAAGCCAGGCTTTCATCTTCAGAATAAATATTTATAGAGCGTCTGGCGGATTCTTCAGCTTGGCTGGTGATGACATTCGAAACCAATTTTTGGATATCGCTCACACTTAATCGATGGCTGGATTTCTGTAGCGCTTTGCGAATCTCTAGATCAATAACGGTAGCTGCTTTATCTGCAATAGCGATTACCTCTTGGCTCGTAAAGGGTTCATCTTTACCAAGATTGAGGTCTGCATTAAAGACAGAATTTGAACCTTTTACTCCAAGCACAACGTACTCACAAGCGCTCATCATCATGTGCTTTCGATTGACTGGTACCGCATTAGGTTTGCGCCAACTCAAAGTACGACGGGGTTTTAATCCTGCATCCTTCAAGGAAGA
>CAZMBG010000008.1:3421-22536 GCA_964564615.1 uncultured Candidatus Planktophila sp. | reverse complement strand
GACAACTAAATCTCGACTCCAATGTATTTAGTTTGCAAGAACTCGTGAATGCCATCGAAACCACCTTCGCGACCAAGTCCTGATTGCTTGACGCCGCCAAACGGGGCAGCGGGATCCGAGAGTAGACCACGATTAATACCAACCATTCCAGCCTCAATGCCTTCAGCAAAACGGATAGCGCGCTTTAAATCTTGTGAATATACATAGCTAATCAATCCATATTCAGTGTCATTAGCTAGCTTGAGCGCCTCTTCATCGGTGTCGAATAGAACTACAGGTGCAACTGGACCGAATACTTCATTAGCTAAAATCGCATCAGTCTTTTCTACTTCAATGACCGTTGGTGGATAGAAAGCTCCTGGGCCATCTGGTGTGGTGCCACCGGTGTGGACTCGTGCGCCACGTGACTTAGCGCCATCTACTAATTCTGCAATTTTGTTACGTTCTTTAATGGAAACGCTGGCACCAAGAGTGACCCCAGCTTCACGACCAACGCCCATCTTCATTGCAGCCATCGCTTTGGCGAATTCTGCGACAAACTTATCGCCGATAGAACGTGCAACATAGATGCGATTAGCTGCAGTGCAGGCGGCGCCACCATTGCGCATCTTTGCCAACATAAGTCCTTTGACTGCTTCTTCGATATTTGCATCGTCTAGTACTACGAATGGCGCATTGCCTCCGAGTTCCATGGAACAACGCACAACTTGATCTGCCGCCTCGCGCAATAGAATTTTTCCGACATATGTCGATCCGGTGAAGGAGAGATTCTTTACTCGTGGATCATGCAAAACTTTTGAAATTGCTGGGCCAGTATCGGCCGGGAGGATTACATTGAGTACACCCTTAGGTAGCCCAGCGCGTTCCATAATGTCGACGATAGCGAGCGCAGTAAGTGGAGTTTCATGTGCAGGCTTTAAAATCATGGTGCACCCAGCTGCAACCGCTGGACCAATTTTGCGAGTTGCCATACCTGCAGGAAAATTCCAGGGAGTAATTAGTAATGAGACTCCGATAGGTTGATGGGTTACAAGAATCCGCTTGTCCCCTGCCGGCGCCATTCGGAAGTCACCGGAATTTCGAACCGCTTCCTCTGAGAACCAGCGGAAGAATTCGGCGGCATAGAGCACTTCGCCTTTTGCATCAGGTAGCGCTTTTCCGTTTTCGCGCGAGATTAACTCAGCGATGGAATCGGCTTCGGCAATCATAATTTCAAATGCTTTGCGCAAAATTTCACCTCGGACACGTGGTGCCGTTGCGGCCCACGAAGCAGATGCCTTGTCAGCAGCGGCGATTGCGGCGAGATTTTGTTCATCGCTCGATGTCGCGACCTGCGTAATTACCGTTCCGTCGCTCGGATCAATTACATCGAGGGTGCCACTTCCAGCTACCCAAGAACCATCTATATACAACTGATTGCGCATATGATGAGGGTACTAAAAAGGGCAATAATTAGGTATCGGCGTGCGGTGTTAAGTGCGCCCCAAAGGAGAGTTCGTGGCGAAGTCCTGGACAGATAATGCACCTGCGCCGGTTGCACTTTCAGAACACGCGCACTTGAAAGATCCGTTGGGTTACAAGGTTAAGCGCGCGCTTCTAGGCAGCCCTCACAACCGCCATACCTTGAGCCATCAACGTCTCGACAAGCGTTATGCGCTCGGCATCTTATCGTCAGACTGCATCTCCTCTTCGGCCTACGGTTCTGAACAGATTTTGATTGCACTTCTTCCTGCCTTTGGACTTGCCGCATTCAATTTATTAATGCCGATGACAGCAATCGTCCTTGTCATCCTTACCTTACTGACTCTCTCTTACCGAAATGTCATCGATGTCTATACCAAGACTGGTGGCGCCTACATTGTGGCGCGCGATAATTTTGGTCCAGTCGTTGCACAAGTTGCAGCAGTCGCTTTGATGCTTGATTACATTGTTACTGTCGCAGTGCAATCTGCAGCAGGAGTCGCAGCAATTATTTCAACCGTTCCTTCACTTGCAAGTTGGAAGATGGAGATGATCTTTGCGATCATCGGTTTTCTTACTTATGGAAATCTGCGCGGCGTGAAAGAGGCTGGTAAAGCTTTTGCTGCACCTACTTATTTCTTCGTCGGAAGCATGTTTATCGTCTTTGCTATGGGAACCTGGCGCTCCATCAACGGCACCCTTCCCGTTCTACCAACTGGAGTTGAAGGGGAAGTTGCAATCGGCTCTTCACAAAGTTTGATGAGTGCGGCAGCGATCTTTATTTTGCTTCGTGCATTCGCTAATGGTGGCTCCTCACTTACCGGGCTCGAGGCGATCTCCGATGGCGTTGCGCTCTTCAAAGCACCTGAACACACAAACGCCAAGCGCACGATGGTGATTATGTCGCTTCTCCTAGGATCGCTTGTACTTGGTGTCTCCTACTTTGCAAAAGCAGTACACGCAATGCCGTACGAATCTGGCGCACCTACTGTTATCTCTCAAATCGCTAAAGCAGCGGTAGGAAGTGGCGCATTTGGCAACACCATGTTCGTAATTGTTCAGCTTGCAACGATGCTTATTCTCTTTGCTGGTGCCAATACAACCTATAGTGCATTTCCATTGCTCTGTAACTTCGTAGCTTCAGATGGTTACTTGCCACGACAGCTCACTAAGCGTGGACACCGATTAGCTTTCTCAAATGGAATTTTGTTGCTCTCCGGTGGCGGCTTGGTTCTGGTCACATTTACGCAAGGTTCGGTCGAGCATCTAGTTGCCTTCTATGCCCTTGGAGTATTTACCGGATTTACCCTCGCCGGTGCAGGAATGACTCGTCACGCGCTGCGCAATCGACCAGCAAATTGGCGATTTAAAGTATTGATTAACTCAATCTCGGCATCGGTTTCATTCTTAGTTGTCATTATCTTCTCGGTTGTGAAATTCACAGAGGGCGCTTGGATAGTTTTAGTTACTGCTCCAATACTTGTTATTACCTTCCTGCGTCTTAATAGACAGTATGTGAAAGAGCAAGCAGCGCTCAAAGTTAGTGATTCACAAGAGCGCGCTATTACTGCAGCTCGCCACGATGTAACTATCTTGGTTGATAATGTAGATCTTGCAACTATTGGTGCCGTTCGATATGCCCGTAGCCTCAAGCCGCACAAAATTAAAGCTGTTCACTTCGTCATCGACGATCGCCACGCAGAAGATATTCGAAAAGCGTGGGATGAAACAGATGCGGTAGATGACATTCAACTAGATTTGATTGATTGCCCTGACCGCCGAATTGCTAATTCGGCAGTTGATTACGCAATTAGACAAACCGAAAAGCCAGATACTGAATTGACGCTTTTGTTACCGCGCCGCTCATATTCACGATTCTTGGGTCGCTTGTTACACGATCAAACTGCTGAAGAAATTGCAGCTCCAATCTCACAACTTAAGCACGTGGTGGCCACCATCGTTCCATTCGACGTACATAATATTCTCTCGGGTAAATCGGTGATGGTTCATGAAGATCACGATCACGAAGTCGAGCCAGCTCCAGCAGTTGCCGAAGAGGTTAAGCCAAAGACAGTTGTACTTGAAAAGCCGCTATCGCCTATCAGCCACTATGCAGAAAACATCACTCCGATTGGCAAGATTGAATGGCGTAAGCGTGCACAAGTCCATGGTCGAGTGACCTCGATTGCCACCGCTCCCCGCGGTATGGCTCCAACGCTACAGGTTGAAATTTGGGATGAAACCGGTGGAGTAACTCTGAACTTCTTAGGCCGCCGAGAGATTGCTGGCCTGGAAGTTGGAATGGAACTTCGCGCCGAAGGTATGGTCGGAGAAGAAGATGGATCCCTTGTCATTCTAAATCCATCGTACGAACTTATACTCTAAGTGTTATTTATCTTTAAAGAAATCTGTCAGTAATTCAGCGCACTCATTCTCAAGCACACCAGCAATCACCTCGACTTTAAAAATAGATCGCGGGTCTCGCAATACATCCCATACAGAGCCGACTGCACCGGCTTTGTGATCCCACGCACCAAAAACAACTTTTGTGATTCGAGATTGTGCAATTGCGCCGGCGCACATCGCACACGGTTCAAGCGTAACGATTAAGGTGCAATTATCGAGTCTTGATTTTTCCAAACGGGAGGCGGCGTTTCGGATTGCAACTATTTCTGCATGCGCAGTTGGATCATTATGAGCTTCTCGTTCATTGAATCCCGTACCAACCACAACGCCATCTTTATTGACCACGATGGCCCCTACTGGAATATCGCCCGTTAGCGGCGCACTGTGAGCCACATCAAGCGCTAGGCGCATCAACTCCTCGGTATTCAGCATGGCATGACTTTATCGGTATCGTTACTGCCATGAAAGTACACGTCGCCAACCATCCGCTCATCTCTCATAAATTAACGGTACTTCGTGATGAGAAGACAGATAGCCCGACATTTCGTCGTTTGGTTGAAGAGCTCGTCACACTTCTGGCATATGAGGCCACACGTGATGTAAAGACGACCACTGTCAATATTAAGACTCCAGTCACCGCCACAACCGGAATCAAAATGGCAGAACCTCGACCTGTGGTGGTTCCAATTTTGCGCGCCGGTCTTGGCATGCTTGAAGGAATGTCGAAACTTCTCCCAACAGCTGAGGTTGGCTTCTTGGGTATGGTCCGTGATGAGAAGACTCTCAAATCAAGCACGTATGCAAACCGACTTCCAGAAGATCTCTCCGGGCGGCAATGCTTTGTACTCGATCCAATGCTGGCAACCGGCGGAACTTTAGTTTCGGCAATCAACTATTTGATTGAAAAGGGCGCTACTGATGTGACTGCAATTTGTCTATTAGCTGCGCCTGAAGGTGTGAAGGTTGTAGAAGATGCTTTTGCAGATTCAGGAGTTCCCATCACTCTTGTGACAGGCGCGCTTGATGAAAAGCTCAACGAACATGGTTATATCGTTCCTGGATTGGGCGATGCTGGCGATCGCCTTTATGGGGTTGTATAAATGGCAACGACCTCACCTGGATACGGAATCACCATTCGTGTTGAAGGTGCACCCGATCTTCAACCAGTTGCCTTAGTAACTGCCACCGTTTCCACTGCAGGTGCGACTATCACCGCACTCGATGTTGTTGAATCAAATTTAGATAAAGTAGTTGTGGATATTACTTGTGATACTGTCGATAAAAGCCATGCCGAAGAAATCAATGCGGCGCTAGCAAGTCACGACGGGTTAATTGTTCGAAAGATTAGCGATCGAACTTTCCTTCTACATCTTGGTGGAAAGATTGAAATTAATTCAAAGGTCCCGCTTAAAACTCGTGACGATCTATCACGCGCCTATACGCCTGGTGTTGCGCGCATCTGTGAAGCAATCGTAGAAGACCCTTCAGATGTACGCCGCCTCACCATGAAACGAAACACGGTGGCAGTCGTAACCGACGGCTCAGCGGTATTAGGACTAGGAAATATTGGACCGGCGGCAGCTCTTCCTGTAATGGAAGGTAAGGCTGCGCTCTTTAAGCGCTTTGCCGATGTTGACGCCTGGCCAGTATGTCTGGATACCCAAGATGTCGATGAGATTGTTCGAACCGTTCAACTCATTGCACCTGTATATGGCGGTATTAACCTCGAAGATATCTCAGCGCCCCGCTGCTTTGAAGTTGAGGCACGCTTGCGCCAATTGCTCGATATTCCAGTCTTTCACGATGATCAACACGGAACTGCGATTGTGGTTTTAGCAGCGCTTCGCAATTCATTGAAATTAGTGAATAAAAAGATTTCTGAGGTCAAGATTGTTATGAGTGGAGCAGGAGCAGCTGGCACGGCAATCGCACGCTTGCTCGTACTGGCTGGCGCTACCAACATCATCGCCTTTGATAAAGACGGGGTTATTTGTAAATCATCACCCGCAGAAGATTCGATGCGTTCCTGGTTTATTGAAAACTCTAACAAAGACGATTTCCAGGGAACTATCCATCAAGCAATGGCAGGAGCTGATGTCTTTATCGGTGTTAGCGCACCAGATGTGCTCACAGAATCCGATATCCAATCTATGAAATCAGGTTCAATCGTCTTTGCGCTTGCCAACCCCAATCCAGAAATTGATCCGGCAATCGCTCGTAAATACGCAACAGTTGTTGCAACTGGACGAAGCGACCAACCAAATCAAATCAATAATGTCTTGGCATTCCCGGGCATCTTCCGTGGACTTCTCGATGCAGGTGCAAAGCAGATTACCGATCGGCTATTAGTCGCTGCCGCTGAAGCAATCGCAGATTGCGTACGCGACGATCAACTCAACGCATCGTTTATTGTGCCAAGTGTCTTCGACTCACAAGTTGTCACAAAGGTGGCAGCCGCTGTAAAGGCAGTGTCTACTAAGTAAATGAGCGCACTTGCAGCATCTTTTGACTCGCAATTTGCTTCCTTTGCGCCATTCATTCTCTACCTGGTGCTTGCAGTAATTGTCTTTGTTGAAACTGGTTTACTCTTTGGATTCTTCCTTCCCGGCGATTCGATTCTATTTAGTGCGGGATTGGTTGCCGCCACTCACGGCGATGTAAATATCGCAATACTCGTTGCCGTAATCGTGGCAGCGGCTTTCTTTGGAGATCAGGTTGGTTTTGTACTTGGTCGCACCATTGGCCGAAGTTATCTGGAGCGAAAGAACTCTCCACGCATACAGCGAATGATTGAAAAATCTGAACGTTTCTATCATCACACCGGCTGGTGGGCGGTAGTTGCAGCCCGATTCTTTCCGTGGATCCGTACCTTTGTTCCGCCCATCGCTGGCGCTTCAAAGATGAATTACTACAAGTTTCTCTCGGCAAATATATTGGGTGCGCTCTTATGGGGCGGAGGAATTACCTTAGCTGGCTTCTACGCCGCATCTTTGCCTTGGGTAAAGACTTCGTCATACCTTATCGCCGCTTTTTTTATTACTGCTTCCGTAATCTCAGCGTTGGTAAATTACTTACGCCGCCCGCGATAACTCCCAAATAAGTCATCGCAATTCCTAATACTAAATACCAACTTACGTGCACACCGTGGGTTGGAGAGATTAAATCGATAAGAAGTGAGCCCACGAGCTGGCCACCAACGCTAAAAAGAGTAAATGTCAGCACTCCAAGATGTTGCACAATCCGAGATGTAAAGGCGATATAGATGACGCCGATGACTCCTCCTGTGTAAATCCACCAAGGACCAGCTGGAAGTGGGGAGAGTTTCTGTGAGCTCGTGAGAGTTACTGCAGTGAGAATTACAACCAAAATAGTTGTGCCCATCGCAAAATTAAGAAGCGATGTTGTGTAACTTTGATGTGAAGACTCATTGATACGACCATTGAGTGCACGCTGAATACCAACGACTCCACCCGTAATGACTCCAAGTACAACTGGAACCATCGAAACATCTTTTAATTCGAGTCGATCCCAGACTGAAACCACCACGGCCAACACCGTAAATAGCGCAGCTGCGATACGACGGAAAGTAATCTTCTTGGTGCCACCACCTGTTAGGCCGATACGATCGATAAAGAGTGACATAGCAGTTTGACCAGCAATGGAAGTCACCGAATAAATTGCAACACCTATCAAGGGAACAATGTGAGTTTGGATAGCGACAAATACTCCCCCAAGCATTCCGGCAAATAACATCCATCCGGGGAGGTCACGAGCAATTGTGGCTGCCCTTAAATTTCGAATTCCATTTTTAATAGCTGGTGAGAAGATGGCGATAACAGCGATGATGATTAACCCTGAACTAAATGAGATAAGCGCTGCTTCCAGGCTATTTTCTAAGCGGTGAGAGAGTTCGCCATTTGCGCGCGCTTGAAGCGCAATCATGACACCTGACACTGCAGAAAGGAGTTCGAATCTTTGATTCTCATGTTTGGTAGTCATCTATTCCTCCAGCAGCATCGACAATTCAAGCCACTCTTCTTCAAGTTGATTGAGCACAACTGTCGCAGCTGCAACCTCCTGTGCCAGTTTAATCAGAGCTTCAGAATCGAAAGCGGATTCCTCTTCGCGCTGCTTTAACTGGGCTAAATCTTGGCGCGCTTTCTCTAATTGCCGTTCTACTCGAGCTAAATCCTTCTTTGCTTGACGGGCTTGGGCAGAATGCGAGGTCTTAGCGGAAGGGGGCGTGGAAGAAGTAGCTTGCGATGCAGCGCTACGTAGTTCGAGATATTCGTCAACTCCTCGAGGTAAATCGCGAAGATTCATATCACCGAGGAGTCCAACAAATCGATCGCATACCCGCTCCAGAAAATATCGGTCGTGTGAGATGACAATTAAAGTGCCGCCGTAACTATCCAGTAAGTCTTCCAACTCGGTTAGCGTCTCAATATCAAAATCATTTGTGGGTTCATCCAGCGCAAGTACGTTAGGGGCATCCATCAGTAGTCGAGTCAATTGAAGTCTTCGACGTTCGCCTCCCGATAAATCTCCCACCGGCGTCCATTGTCCATCGCGATCAAAACCTAAACGTTCACACAATTGTGAAGCCGATAGCGAACGACCTTTACCCACTTCAACATATTGGGCAACCTTTTCGACCGCTTCCAGCACTCGCCAATTGGGATCAAGTTCGTCGAGATGCTGGGTAAGAAATGCGATTTTTACAGTGATACCAACTGTCAATTTACCTGCAGCTGGAGGAATCTCCCCCGCGAGCATACGCATCAAAGTGGTCTTGCCCGCACCATTTACTCCCACGATTCCAATTCGATCGCCAGGGCCAATATTCCACGTTAAATGTGAAATCAACTCCTTGTCGCCAGCCTTTACCAAGCAATCTTTCGCTTCCAACACGGTATTACCTAAACGATTCTGAGCGAATTTCAATAATTCAGATGAATCGCGTGGTAAAGGCTCTGCAGCAATAAGTTGATTGGCTGCCTCTATGCGAAATTTAGGTTTTGATGTTCGCGCTGGAGCACCGCGACGCAACCAAGCCAATTCTTTTCGAATCAAATTATTTCGACGGGCTTCACTTGCTGCTGCTTGCCGCAAGCGCTCAGCTTTAGCTAAAACAAATGCTGAGTAACCACCATCATATTCTTCTACATTTCCACCAACTACTTCCCACGTACGATCAGTAACTTCATCTAGGAACCAACGATCGTGAGTTATCACAAGCAACGCCAAGTCTTTTCGCTTCTTTAAATGTTCTGCCAACCAAGCAACACCCTCAACATCTAAATGGTTTGTGGGCTCATCAAGGAGAATGAGTTGCAGATCGTCAATAAGTAGTTTTGCTAAGCCGACTCGACGCTTTTCACCACCAGATAACTGCGACATTCTTCGTTCGAATAGGTGATCATCAAAACCACCGAAGAGTCCAGTAAATACCTCGCGAATAAGTGGGTCGCTGGCCCATTCATGTTTTGCGCGATCGCCGAGAACAACATCTCCGACAGTGGCAGTCGGTTCCGCAGCATCTATTTGAGCGAGAAATCCAATACGTGCAGAATTTGTGAGGGTAACTCGACCTTCATCAGCCGATTCAACTCCAGCAATAATTCGTAGCAGAGTGCTCTTTCCGGCTCCGTTTCGTCCGACAATTCCAATCCGCTCGCCTTCTGCAATTCCTAAAGAAACTTTCATCAAGAGTGGACGAATATCGAAGGCCTTTGAGACCTCCTCGATATTGAGAATATTGCGCGCCACGATGGGAGAGACTACCTTTTCACCATGATGGTTACTGACCGCGAATATGCGCTCGAGCTCGATAAATCCGATCCGCTGGCAAAATTCCGCAGCAAATTTCTCATTACCGACCCTGATTTATGTTATCTCGATGGAAACTCTTTGGGGCGCCTCCCACTTCAGACAGTAGAGGCAGTCAATGAGTTTCTAAAGAATGAATGGGGTCGAGAAGTAGTGACCGGCTGGTCTCATTGGATTGACGAGGCGAAGGTTGCTGGCAATCTCTTAGGTGAGACTGTGTTGGGCGCAGCGGCTGGGCAAGTCTTGGTCTGCGATACGACATCGGTAAATTTCTATCAACTTTGTTTGGCAGCGGTCCAATCTAAACCTGGCCGCCGCACAATTATTACTGATTTAGCAAATTTCCCCACTGACCGTTACATACTTGATGGAATCGCAAAGCAGTTTGGTCTTAATTTAATTGTTATCGACAACGAAGATCCAACAAAGGCAGTGCATGAACGCATTACTCCCGATATTTTGAAACCGTATTTATCAGAAGATGTTGCACTAGTAACTTTTAGCGTAATTCAATATCGATCTGGAGCTCGACTAGATATTAAGGCGATCACCGAATTAGTGCGGTCATATGGCGCGTGGACAGTTTGGGATGCCAGTCATGCAGTTGGTTCAATTGAGATGGATTTCGACGCAAATGGAGTAGACCTTGCGGTCGGATGCACATATAAATATCTCAACTCCGGACCTGGATCTCCCGCTTGGTTATATGTCAGCAAACGAGTTCAAAACCAATTACAAGTGCCAATCCAGGGTTGGTTTAGTAATGAAGATCAATTTGCCATGGGTCCTACCTATGAGAAAGCTGCCGGTATTCGAGGTTTCCAAATCGCGAGTCCATCCATAATCGGTATTCGCGGAGTGCAATCCTCGCTATCACTTATACAAGAAGCTGGAATTGCCGCGATTGCCGAAAAGGCAGCCCGCGGTACTGCCATGATGATTGAGCTTTTTGATGAATGGCTTGCCGATTTAGGTTATAGATTGCTGACTTCGCGCGATCCACTCGAACGCGGTGGGCATATCTCTATTGGTCACCCACAAGCAGCGCAAATCTGTGTCGCGCTTCGACAATTCGCAAATGTAATTCCAGATTACCGCACTCCTAATGCCATACGTCTAGCCATCGCTCCACTACCAACTTCATATGTTGAAGTCTGGGATGGATTGCAACGATTACGGGATTTAACTATTTCAAAGAAGTACGAGGAGATTAAGGGATCGGATTCCCGAGTCACATGAGCGATAATTTTGACTCAGCGCTAACCTACACATCTTATTTGCAGGTTGATGAATTACTTAAGTTACAGAAGCCTCTCTCTGATGGCCCTGAGCACGATGAACTTCTCTTCATTATTATTCATCAAACATATGAACTCTGGTTTAAGCAGTTAATCCACGAATTTGTACAAGCTCAGCGAGCGCTGGAAGCTGGTGACTCTCACTATTCGCTTGCGATTTTAGGTCGAATTCGAACGATTATGAAAGTGTGCGTCACTCAGGTGGACATTCTCGAAACTATGACGCCGTTACAGTTCAATGCATTTAGAGATTACTTATCGTCTTCGAGTGGCTTCCAATCGGCCCAATTTCGAAAGGTGGAAGCAATCCTAGGACGTAGAGACAATCGAATGGCCGGCCATCTACCGCCGCAGGTTCAAGATGAAATTAAAGTTATTACCTCTAAAAATTCGATATGGGATTCATTTTTACAATACGTTCAGATGCGAGGATTTGCAATTCCGGCCAGTGTTTACGACCGAGATAAATCAATTGCTTATGAAAGTAATACCGAAGTACAAGATGCACTTCTCGAACTCCATCGCACAGATCCTGAAGCAGCAATGGTGGCGGAGCGATTAGTGGATATCGATGAAGGTATTCAAGAATGGAGATACCGCCACGTAAAAATGGTGGAGCGCACAATTGGACACAAATCTGGAACTGGTGGGTCTAGTGGCGCTCAATATCTGCAAAGCACGCTCTTTAATCCAGTCTTTAAAGACTTGTGGGAGATACGCTCCCGTTTTTAGTTCGGCAGTCCTTTTAGAACGATTGCTGAGAGCGCTAGCCTTTCGCGCGGCGCAACTTCGCGAGCAGCAATCTGCTCTGGCAACTTATCTGCATCATCTTGCAGACCGATAGCGATCACAACTACTGGTTTAAGTTCAGTCGGAACGTGAACCGCTGTTTGAGCGAGCGTTTTATCAAATCCGGTCATTTGGTGGGCAACAAAGCCACGATCATGAGCTTCGATCGAGAGTTGCGCTACCGCTAGGCCGCAGTCGTACAGATAACCAAGGTGTGGAGATCCATCTGCCTTGGTGTCTTTCCCCGCCACCAAAATCAACGCAGAGGCGTTCTTTGCCCAGAGCTGATTGAACTCACTGAGAGAGGAGAGAATTTCTTCAAATGTGCTTTCACCACGTCTTCCGACAAAAAAGCGCCAAGGCTGTCCATTAAATGCAGATGGCGCCCAGCGGGCAGCTTCGAGCAGGGCTAGCAGATCGGTATCTTCAATTTCGTGTGAACTATTAAATGATCGTGGACTACGACGGGTGGCGATAATGTCATTGATGGGTACTGAAGTCTCTGCTCTCATAGCAGAGAAGCCTAAGGGTCAGATAGAGTTAATGCATGTCGCTTTCACAGTGGATTGAAAATGCAGCGACTTATCTTGTGCAGCACAACTTATCGATTCCACTTTTTGTGCTCCTTCTCACCTTTACCTTCGCCGAAGCTGCCGCTTTTGTAGGGTTTGTCTTGCCGGGCGAAACCTCACTGCTAATAGGCGGAGTGCTTGCCCACGAAGGCGTTTGGAGCCTCTGGGTATTTCTCTTCTGCGCAATTGTTGCAGCTATTGCCGGTGACTCTGTTGGATATGAAGTAGGTAAGAAATTTGGACCCCGAATTAAGGTCAATCGCTTTGGCCGACTAGTTGGCGAGAAGCGATGGAATTTAGCGCAGGCAATCTTTGATCGATATCACGGGGCGGCAATTTTCTTTGGTCGTGCGCAAGCCTTATTGCGAGCGCTAGTTCCTGCCCTAGCCGGAATGAATAAGGTGCCTTATCCAGTTTTTCTCAAATGGAATGCTGCTGGTGGGATCGTATTCTCCTCAGTCGTCGTGCTGCTGGGTTATGAATTCGCCAACACGTTACACGTGCTCGAAAAGTATTTGCGGTATTGGGCGGTATTTTTCTTAGTACTTGTATCGACTCTCGTTCTACTCCTAAAGCGCAAACTTGAGGATAAACTGGAAACATAACGAGGAGGTTTGATGCCAAACGGAAATCATCCAACTAAAGACCGACTGATTCAGGTAACTGTAAAACTGCTCGACACGAAACTCCCACACGACATTTCGGTTGATGAAATTCTCAATGAGTCAGGAATTTCTAAAGGTAGCCTCTATCATCATTTCGAAGATCTCAATGAACTTTTGGAAGCTGCGCTGGTATTTCGATATGCGCGCTGGGTCGATGGAAGTATTGCGATGTTGATTGATTTGGTGGCAGCAACCAAGTCCCGCAAGGATCTCTCAGATGGGCTTAAGAAAGTTACGCGTGTGACTCAAAATCCAATGTATGCACATACACGTTTCGAACGTGCTCGTGCAATAGCGCTTGCTGAAAACAGCCCTCGCCTGCGGCAAGCCTTATCTGTTGAACAAAAGCGGCTCACAGATGCGCTTAAGGATTTAATTGAAGAGGCTCGTAATAAAGGGTTTTATGCTACTAATTTCGATGCACACGCTGGCGCGGTATTAGTTCAGGCCTATACATTAGGCAGAATTATCGATGACTTTGGTGATGACCACATGGATGAAGAGGCGTGGTATCAGCTCATCGATCTTGTCGTTGACAAGATTTTTCTGGTTCAGGAGTAAACGCGGCGCGCAATCGCTTCGCGCATTAAGCGATATTTTTCTGAGGCGCCGGGTATCAATTGCTCAAACCTACGATTTCCTTTAATTGCGCTCCGTAGAAATTCAGTGTCGGTAGATTCACTAAAAAGTGGCGCCTCCTGGCTTACTTCTACATCAAATTTCTGAGGGCGTACTTTCCGATAAGCAATCACACCAATCAGAAGACTTTGAACGATAGCCACTCTGATCATCCGTTTCAGAAGTGATTCACGGCGTCCGTGCGAAGTTGCGTGCTTAAAGAGCGCTTCGGCAATCTCTGAAGCACCTGAAGTAATTGGAAGTTGACTGCACTTCTCTGAAAGCATCTGCCGAACTTCTGAATCTTGGAGTTGCCTAACTGTGCTTGTGATACTGCTTGGCGAATCAAATGAGGCACGAAGTGCATACCCAAAATCGTGACACCATTTCGCACGCGCATCTTGATCGTCTGTACCTCGAATATTGGAGATAAATACTGTGGGTATGGCGGCGGGTAAGAGTTCATGAACTGAGTTATAACCGGTCGCAGCAATTGCGCCATCAAAAGCTTTCAATACTCGCGAGAGTGGGAAGTATCGAACAACTTTCACAGATAGTCCCTCAGGAATTAATGTATTTCCAAATTTATCCTTCGGCTCTTTTGTTAGAACAATTTGCAGATCACTCCAGCCTCTTAATCCTTCCAGTGCTGCAGTCATATTTTGATTCATATCGCTATCGCCAGTTCCGAGTTGCACTAGTACAGCCGGGCGATTGAGATCGAGGCCAAGTTCTTTACGAGAATCAATTCGATTAAGCGCTTCGCTCTTCTTGTAGAGCGAAACTGGTGACGAGAGATAGGCGTCATCGCGCCGCGACGTTGGACCGTGATCATACGCGCGGGCAAAATCTCCAGGCTCAATCACGTAATCCACTAATCTGGATTGAAACGGAAGTGCAAATCGCAGTGCATTTCTCTGCCATAAACCGCGACGTACCCAGACTAACTTCACATCAGGATTGAGAATTTTGGTGGATATAAATCCTGGATACGGAACAACGCCATCGAATGAGATAAGTGAAGCCCCGGTTTCTTCGGCAATCGCCAATAGTCGATCACGAAGATAGTTATCCCATTTCCTTCGAGGCATCCAACCCCGCGTCTTTCCAGGGATGTACTCGCACGGAATTCCGGTTGATGCTGAGAGCTCGGCAATTCCGCCCGCTACTGAAACAATCACTGGATTTGCAACTGCTTTAAGTTCTTCAGCAATCGCAGTTGCGCGAGCAAGATGACCTAATCCAATTCCATTGCTGGTCGCCAAAATAATGGTTGGTTTAGCCACGCTTGACGACTTTCCGAATAATCAAGGTAATAATTTTCTTTCCAAAAATGAGCAATTGCTTCGGTGAATTTACCTTCTTGCCTTCGCGCTTGAGATAATTTACAAGTCGAAGCACCCGATTGTGCTTTCCTTTCATCAATTCTTGAAAGCGCTCTTCTGTAATCCACAGAACTCCCCAATGGGTAGCGATTGCGCGGTAAGTATCTTCATTCGACCGATAGGCACGAGCCAATGCTGGGCCAAGGGCTGCAAAAGCTCGCTGATCGCTCTTACTTGCCACGCCCACTAAGCCGGCTTTGCTGGTAATGAGATAGTCAACTAAATCCTTGAGATTGATATCAAATGAACCATCTACATATAGGTAGTAAGCAATTGCTGAGGGTTCAAACTGTTCTATTACGCTCGCGATAGAAATCTCTTCATCATTATCGGCTGACATAAAAATAAACTCGGGATTACTTTGCAACCAATTCCAAATTTCGCGTAGATCTGCATAAGGGTCTTCGGTAGGGCGATACCGTTCTTGCAGTAGTGGCCAAGGTGCTAATAATGTGAATCGGGCTTGCGTTCCAGGAAGGCTCAACAGTTTCTGGCGAAGATTGATGATGTCTTGCAGGTTGCTTTCGCGACAATCGACAATGACTTCATAAGTTGGAACTTGGAAATCGGTGGCCATTCGAGATCTCACACTATGAAGTTGAGGAATTCGTTGTGCTAACGCTGGATCGTTGTGTCGATGAATTTTCTCTTTATTCACTTCAACAGTGCTGTAACCCAAGTGCCACGAGTGTGCATCTCGCTCTGGCACCATCCGAAGTCCAGCGTTAAAACTGCGCCAGCCGAGTTCAGTATCTTCGCCAGTGCGTAATTCACGATCGTAACCACCGAGCATTCTCCAAGATGTATTTCGCATTGAAAAAGTTGCTCCCACCAAAGATCGATACCCATCGAGTCCAGGTTGGAGTAAATCTTGAGTCCGGCTAATTCGATCTTCCCAAAGCTCCTTGCCCCAGCTCTCTGCATGGAGTGAATCAAACTGGTGCTGCTTTAATTTTTCCATCAATTGCTGTGGGGTGTAATCCCAATCCTCGACGAAGCGCTTCCAACCCAACACTACATAGTCATCGCTATTGTGATGCCATTTCATATGGTGCGCTAAATGGCGTGAATCAAAAACCATATCGGCATCGATAAACCAGAGCACATCTTCGCGTAATGTAGCCACAACATCATTTGTTGCCGCAGTTTTTCCCCATTTTTCACCTATATTTTTATAGGTAATTATCTTTGTGTTGCGTGGTCGAAGTTTTGGCAAAGTAAGAGGTTTTTCGCTGCCATCGTCGATGATGTACACGCGCATTAAAGATGATGGATAGCTTTGAGCCGCTAAGGATGCAAGCGTTAAATCCAACTTAGCTTGACCGCCACGACATGCAATCACCACCCCAACTGAAAGTTTCGGTGACTTCACCTCTTCAAGTTGAGTAGGACGTTCAAAGCGATATGGCACTTCTTGAATTTTCGATTCAGCTGTTCCGAATATGGGATCTCCCCAAATTCCAACAACCTGTTGGTTAGCGCCGTTGAGGTATTTAGAGTAGTTAGTTACATAAGTGTGAAAGGTAAACGTGCGGCGATAGATGTAACCAGCACCAAAGGTGCGATAAATCTTTCCGCCATTATTTGTGATTCCACTGAGTAAGAATCGATCTACAGCGGTAAAGCCCTCACCAAACCAGTTTGCTGCTGCTGCACTCTCTCGTTTTGCCAGAATAGTGCCGCCACAAACCCAGTCACTCCAAAGTTCAACTGCTTGAATTCCACTCTTTGAAAATCGACGTACAGTGATGCCGAGTGGCTCGAGATAGACATAATTCATGGCCCGGCCCACGACATCTGCACCTGTAGTTAGCGCGGCATCGACTAAGTCATGCAGATGCTCTGGACCGTAATAATCGTCGTCATCCATTTTTGCGATGTATTTACCGGTTGATTTCTTTGCGAGCTCAGTCAAAATCATTCCGAGCGTCTTTGATTTATCAAACTTCTCAAAAGTAACTGAAACTTTTCGCTTCTGTAATTGGGAAATCAATTTCTTATGAGGGGAAGTTAAATCGATATCGTGCAATCCGATACATAGCTCAAATGTTGGCAAGGTTTGTTTTATTAACTGGATGAGTAATTGCTCGAGATCATCTCCGCGCACCGTGGAGACAAGAACTGATACAGATGGAAGAGCTCGCTGGTTGGCTCGACGCTCAGTACGGAGTGCAGTAAGCGCCTCGATTTCTTGTGAAAAGCTAGTGAATTTATCTAGACTATTCGCAATCGACGGTGACATGGTCTAAGACTATCAAGTAGAGGAATCTCGGCTGATAAGATTCCAAAATGTCCGCTAAATCGCGCTTTTCATGGGTGAAGAAACTATTTATCAACCTCAAAGCGTTGATTCCCTACCTTCGAAATAAGTTTGCCGGACGCTCAAAGTCTGAAAAATCAAAGTTGGTTTTCATCTTTTCATTTCCTCGCTCTGGCACTCATGCGCTTGGAAGTTTGCTGACTAATGACTCAATTGGATTCCATTACTACGGCGAGTTCTTTATCTTTAACGCTTGGCATAGCAATATCGAAAAACTCAATCACTACTATCCGTTTTTCTCACTTAGGTACCATCTCAATTTAAAGCGGCAACGCAAGCACTGGAAATATATGCGTTTCGGAGACACCACGCTCAATGCCCGCAAGACTCTTCAGGCTATAAGTCGAATTCCAGGCACGCACATTATAAAAATTTTTCCACTCCACTTACCAGATGAAATCCTCAATCAGCTCCTACATGAATTTAAACCACATGTGATTATGTGGCGCCGTAATCATCTTGATCGCTATGTCTCACATCGGAAAGCAAATGCAACTGGAGTCTGGCATAAGACATCGACTTCTGAGGTGGAGATCGAAATTGACCAGGTTCAACTTGATACTTTCATTACTGATTACACTCGTTTCTACCAACATTTTCTGACTGAGGCCACTTCTGCTGGTTGCCAAGTGCTCGATGCAGATTTCTCTTACCTTCAAAATCCAGAGAGAGTTCGAGAGATTCAAAGATTTGTGGCATTTGATGATTTTTCCAAATGGGAGTTACTGCCACCTGCTCCAACTACTTTCAAGCAAGATAAAGCCAATAAAGTGCAGCAAGATTACCTTGCTCGTACTGGTAAGAAAGTTGAAGATTTCGATTTCTTAAAGGCAAAGCCATGAGTATTACAAGCCGCATCTTGAAAGAGCTCGAAAATGAATCAATTGAAATCTTGCGTGAGACTGCTGCCGGATTTCGCAAACCAGTGCTGCTCTATTCGATCGGCAAAGATTCTTCGGTATTACTACATTTAGCTCGTAAAGCTTTCGCTCCTGCAGCAATTCCGTTTCCACTTCTTCATATCGACACTACCTGGAAGTTTAAAGAGATGATCTCTTTCCGAGACAAAGTTGTGGCAGATACACATTCACAACTGCTCGTGCATACAAATCAGGCGGGAGTTACTGAAGGCGTTAATCCATTTACCACCGGTATATCTGAATACACGCGAGTGATGAAGACTGTTGCATTACGTGAAGCTCTCGACATTCACCAATTCGATGCTGCCATCGGTGGTTCTCGACGCGATGAGGAAAAAGCGCGCGCCAAGGAGCGCATCTTTAGTCTCCGCGATCCTGGCCATCGCTGGAACCCCCGTGATCAGCGTCCCGAACTATGGAATACATATAACACTCGATTGGCTCCTGGCCAGACGATGCGCGTCTTCCCGCTCTCAGATTGGACTGAAGCCGATATTTGGCATTACATCTTGCAGGAAGGTATTGAGGTTAATCCACTCTACTTTGCCAAATCACGACCAATGGTTCAACGCGGTAACCAATTGATCATGGTTGATGATGAACGTTACCCACTCCTCGATGGTGAAAAGCCGGAAATGAAAGTTGTTCGCTTCCGCACGCTTGGTTGCTATCCCCTCACTGCAGCAGTTGAATCTAGCGCAACCACGATTGAAGAAGTTGTGGAAGAAGTCTTACAGGTGAAACTCAGTGAACGTGCTACGCGGCTCATAGATGGCGACAACGAAGATTCAATGGAGAAGAAGAAGATGGAGGGTTACTTCTAATGTCAGGAGCAATCGTCCGTTTACTCAC
>CAZMBG010000008.1:0-3321 GCA_964564615.1 uncultured Candidatus Planktophila sp. | reverse complement strand
AAGAAGAAGATGGAGGGTTACTTCTAATGTCAGGAGCAATCGTCCGTTTACTCACGTGTGGCAGTGTTGATGATGGAAAGAGCACCTTGATCGGTCGCTTACTTGTCGAAACTGACAGCATTCCACACGACACAATTGATGCTGCGCGCAAAGTGCGCCGATCTGGTTCCACTATCCCTGCTGGTGACATCGATTTCAGTCTCTTGACCGATGGACTTGAAGCCGAGCGCGAACAAGGAATAACCATTGATGTCGCATATCGTTCAATGTCACTCCTCGACGGTAAGCGCTTGATTATTAGTGATGCGCCTGGCCACGAGCAATACACACGCAATATGGTGGTTGCTGCATCGCGTGCCGATATTGGTCTGGTGCTTGTAGATTCGATGCGCGGTGTAGGTACCCAAACCTTGCGCCATCTGACAATTTGTTCATTGATGGGTGTCTCTCGAATTATTGTGGCAGTCAACAAACTCGATGCGATGGATTATCAGCAATCAGTATTCGACACAATTGTTCGTGATTTGCAGAACGCAATCGAGAGACTTTCAATAAAAGATGTCCATTTCATTCCACTCAGCGCGCTAGCTGGCGATAATGTTGTATATCCAAGCACACATATGGATTGGTATCAGGGGCCCACTCTGCAAGAAACGATTCAAAGTTTCCAAAAGCCACTTGATCTCGATGCGCCTGCGCTTATGCGAATTCAAATGATTTCACGCGCCGAAAATTTCCGCGGAATCTCCGGCACAGTTCGTCGAGGATCCTTTGCACAAGGAGATGAGGTAACAATCTTCCCCAGCAATAAGAAGGCAAAGATTGAAACCATAATTACCTTTGACGGTGAGATTGAGAAAACTCAACCTCACTCTGCAATTACTTTAGTACTCAAACCTGATGTTGATGCCACTCGCGGTGATGTCGTTGCCGCTAGCCAAGACGACTTGGTGCCAACCGATCGTATTGCCGCCCATATCGTCTGGCTCAATGAAGATCCACTCATTCATAGCCGTTCATATCTGCTCATCAGCGGGGCATCAACTACCCCAGCCATCGTCACCAAGATCCGCCACAAGTTAGATGTACACAGTGGTGAGCATATTTCTACTGACACGCTTTCAATGAATGAGATTGGAAGCGTTGAAATAGCTACTGATATGCCGCTGATTTTGCGGTCATATGACGAATCACGAGAGTTTGGAAATTTTATTCTCGTTGATCGCCTTACGCTAAAGACAGTTGGCGCCGGAATGATGAGACACTCACTTCGCCGAGCCTCCAATGTTGTTCATCAAGATTATGAAGTTACCAAGATTGAGCGGAGCGCCCAAAAGAACCAAAAATCCAGAGTTGTCTGGCTGACTGGTTTATCCGGATCAGGTAAATCGACTATTGCCAATGCACTTGAAAAACAGCTCTACGCACGTGGCGCTCATCCGTATGTGCTTGATGGCGACAATCTTCGTTTAGGTCTCAACATGGATCTTGGATTCACTCCCGAAGATCGAGCTGAAAATGTTCGTCGCGTCTCTGAAGTTGCAAAATTAATGGTTGATGCTGGTTTGATTGTTATTACAGCGTTAGTCAGCCCATTTGAAGTCGACCGCCAACGTGCAAAGGCGCTTTTTGATGAATCCGAATTCTTAGAAATATTCGTTGATACTCCGATTGAACTCTGTCGCCAACGCGATCCTAAAGGTCTCTATAAAAAATCAGCTGCAGGAGAAATTCCTAATTTCACTGGTATTGGACAAGATTACGAGCGCCCACTATCACCAGATTTAACTCTCGATGGATCCGCGTCTATCGAAGAAAATGTGGAAAAAATTCTTAAGATGCTCCTATGACTTGGATTGCCTTTGCCTTTGTAGGAACTATTGCACAACTCGTGGATGGTTCACTTGGAATGGGCTTTGGCCTCACAAGCTCCTCATTACTTATCACTTTGGGCGCTTCAGCAGCTGTTGCCTCCGCCGCCGTGCATATTGCTGAAATGTTTACTACCTTAGCTTCAGGTGTTTCCCATTGGCATGCAGAGAATGTTGATAAGAAGATCATGATGCGTCTGGCCATTCCAGGTGGCATTGGAGCTTTCTTGGGAGCGACTTTTCTCTCCTTCATCGATCTCTCTAGCTCAAAGATATTTATTTCTACAGTTCTATTATTTCTTGGCTTCTTGCTACTTTATCGCAATCTCTTCAAAACCGAGCAGCAAGTCAATTTGGTAGAAATTAAGAATCCGCGCTTTCTTACCTATCTAGGATTTACAGGTGGTTTTGTTGATGCCTCCGGCGGTGGCGGGTGGGGTCCGATAGTTACCCCTACACTGATTTCAACAACATCTACCCATCCTCGAAAAGTTATCGGAACTGTGAGCGCATCAGAATTTGTTGTAGCTATCTGTGCCTCTATCGGATTTCTTGCACAAATTGGAAGAATTGATATTGATTGGGCGGTCGTATTAGGTCTTGCAGTGGGTGGCAGCGTCGCAGCACCTTTTGCCGCAAAACTAGTCGGGTGGTTACCAAAGAAGCAACTTGGAATTGTTGTTGCGCTTGCAATTATCAGTCTCAACGCAATTAAAATTATTCAAGCCTGATTTACGCATATAAATCGCTGAAATTCTTATTATTTGCAAACTTTAAAACCTTTAGAGATAATTACACCACGTAATACTCAAAGGAGAGTACTTCTTAAACTGTTTCTAAATCAGAAACTATTTTCGTACAGCGTTTTTCATGACAACATCACAAGCGATGACAGCGCCAGCAGCAAATACCTATCGTCGAGTTCCAGCTACATCAACTCCGATACCAGAAGAAAAAGTTAAGCAAGTTCTCGCACAAGAATGGGAACTCTTCACTAAGAACACCAAGGCTTCACAAGTTGAGAGCGAGCGCGCTTTCAAATCGTTGCCTTTGGGTGTGACATCAAGCTTCCAACATTGGGACCCATATCCAATTTCCATTGAATCCGCCAATGGCGCGTATATGACCGACGTTGATGGTCGTCAGCTGCTCGATCTCTCAATGGGTTTTGGTGCAATGCTGGCGGGACATCTCAACCCAGTTGTGGTCGAAGAAATCGAGCGATCCTTACGCCAAGGCATGCTCTTTGTTACACCTTCTCCAACATCGACCGATGCCGCTGAACGAGTCTGTAAGCGCTTTGGTATCGACCAGGTTCGCTTCACCAACTCCGGCACTGAGTCCACTATGTACGCAGTACGCGTGGCCCGCTCGGCAACCGGAAAGATGGGCTTACTCAAAGTCGAAGGTGGTTACCACGGCAGCTATGACCCATTTGTCGTCTCAAGCA
>CAZMBG010000007.1:11543-24954 GCA_964564615.1 uncultured Candidatus Planktophila sp. | reverse complement strand
GGGGAAGGTAAGACGCGATGTTTCTCGGCACACACGAACCACGCCTTGATGAGAAAGGGCGTTTGATTCTTCCTGCCAAATTTCGCGATGAATTATCGACAGGTCTTGTGATTACCAAAGGCCAAGAGCGATGCCTCTATGTATTTCCATCTGCTGAATTTTCACAAATTACTGAAACGCTACGACAAGCGCCAGTTACTGCAAAAGGTGCACGCGATTACCAACGTGTGATGTTTGCCGGTGCACACGATGAAATTCCTGATCGTCAAGGTCGAATCACTATTCCACAAGCTCTTCGCACATATGCCGGGCTTGAAAAAGAATGCGTTGTTATCGGCGCAAACACTCGAGTAGAAATTTGGGATAGCGCTGCCTGGAATACATATCTAGCAGATCGCGAAAAAGATTTTGCTGACGTTTCCGAAGAAGTATTTCCGGGACTTTTTTAGTTACGTCAGCAAGAAAATTTAACAAGTAAATAAAAAATAAATAACAACCTAATAAAAAATCAATAGCCGTTCATCTTTGGCCACCGCCGACCATAACAACTCACTAGTGGGCCGATCTGTTTTTCCCGTCAAAGACGGAAATCACTGTGTGCGCAAAGAACGACGTCCCTTCCCCGGCGCCGTTGTATGCATATCCGTCGGCCGGCGGTGACCAAAGATGAACGTCTTCACTACTACAAGAATGAATGGGGGAGGCAATGCATATTTCCGTAATGCGCGATCGTTGTGTCGAATTACTGACACCTGCAATTTCTCTCTCTTCCCACCCAATTATTGTTGATGCAACACTAGGTCTAGGTGGACATACAGAAGAATTACTCACTCGATTTGAGAATCTCACGGTCATCGGTTTGGATCGCGATAGAGCCGCAATTGACCGCGCCAGCAGTCGGCTATCTAAATTCGGCAAGAGATTTATCCCGGTTCACACAGTCTTTGACTCTTTTGACTCAGTTCTTAATTCGCTCGGCGTGAGCACCATCAATGGTGCGCTCTTTGACTTAGGCGTATCGTCAATGCAGCTAGATGAGAGCTCACGCGGATTCTCGTACTCTCAGGATGCGCCACTTGACATGCGCATGGATCAAAGCACCGGCATTACCGCTTTTGACATTATCAATACGTATCAACCAAGTGAGATTGTTCGCATCCTTCGTATCTACGGGGAAGAGAAATTTGCAACGCGTATTGTCGAAAATATTGTGACAGCCCGTACCCAGAAGCCGCTCAACTCCACGCTCGAATTAGCGGAACTTGTGAAGCGGAGCATTCCGGCTGCAACCCGCCGAACTGGAGGAAATCCAGCCAAACGCACATTCCAAGCGCTTCGTATTGCGGTCAACGATGAGCTAGGGGCGATCGAGCGCGCTTTACCTCAAGCGCTCAATCGAATTGTTGTTGGGGGTCGAGTTGTAGTGATGTCATTCCAGTCACTAGAAGACAAGATTGTAAAAGAAATTTTCAGTGAAAATTCAACTTCAAAATCTCCTCGCAATCTTCCGATTGAACTTCCTGAGTACGCAGCAAAATTCAAATTGGTCATCAGCTCAAGTGAAAAACCTAGCGAGGCGGAAATTGCAGCAAATTCGCGAGCAGCTTCAACACGTTTGCGCGCAATCGAAAAGGTGGCGGCATAAATGTCTAACTCAGCTGTTCGTAAAGTCAATGCACCAATCGAAATTGCAAAATCTATCGCGGAAAAGTCGGCCGAAATTATCTATGTCCGTTTTCCGAAAATTGCCGCTGTAGAGGAAGCTGATAGAAAGTATTTTGCAACCTTTGTGACCGCAGTAAGTGGACTTGGATTTCTAGCACTTCTTTTTATCAATACATTACTTGCGCAGGATGCAATTGCGCTTTCAAATTTAAAACTTGAGGCAAAGCATGTGGCTGATCAGAGAGATGCAATTAACCGTTTGATTGACGCCCACTCCGCTCCAGATGCGTTAGCCGCCGCGGCAACATCTCTCGGTATGAAACCTTCTGAATCGCCAATATTTCTCAATATAAATCCTGATGAGAGCGGAGTAACACGTGGGTAATCTCGCTCTTGCCAAGGCCAGAATCCGTACCTTGCTTGTAGTTTTCACTTCACTTATTGCTCTCATGAGCGTTCAACTTATTCACGTTCAAATCATCTCGGCTGAAGGTTATAAGACGCGAGCTGTTGATGAAATGGAAAAAATGCGCATCGTTCAAGCGGCACGTGGCGAGATAACCGATGCTAACGGCGTCACTTTCGCGCGCAGTGTTTCAGCGATCACCATAGTCGCCGATCAAACTCTGATAAAGGATCCTTTGTATTCAGCTCAATTTGTAGCGCCAATCTTAGGAATGGATGTTGCAGAAGTGCGCGCGCAAGTCACCGGAACGAAGCGGTATTCAATCGTTCTCAAGAATGCTAAGCCGGCGCTTTGGGATAAGTTAGATAGCGCCATTCAAGAATTTAATGCAAAGCTTCCAGCAAGCGATCTTGATAAGCGCATAGTCGGATATTTCCCAGAACGCTCTTATATTCGCGAATATCCATCCGGCAACTTAATTGCCTCTCTTGTTGGATTTGTACGCGCCGATGGAGTTGGAGCAACTGGCCTTGAATCAAGCATGAACAATGTGCTCGCTGGGCAATCAGGTGCATACTCTTATGCCCGAGGTAATGGTGCTGAAATTCCTGGTTCGCAGGTGGAGATTAAGGAGCCAGTAGCAGGAACCAATGTGCGACTTACCATTGATCGCGATGTGCAATGGGTTGCATCAGAGGCGATTTCTAAGTTGGTTTCTCAGACTGCCGCAGCCAGTGGAACAGTAATTGTGATGGATCCAAAAACTGGTGCAATCATTGCTCACGCAACCGCACCAACTTTCGATCCAAATAACACAAAAGGCATTTCGCTCAATCTTATGCGTAACCCTTCTGTGCAAGATGTTTACGAACCTGGTTCAACTGGGAAGGTAATGACCATGGCGGCGGCTCTTGAAGAGGGAACAATCACTCCCACTTCTGTCTTTACAGTTCCATACAAGATGAAAATTGCCGGCTCAACTTTTCACGATCATGAAAAGCATCCGACACAACACTTAACTACCACTGGAATTTTGGCTGTATCTAGCAATACCGGCTCGATTCAAGTTGGCCAGACTCTCTCGAAGGATACGTTATATAAGTACCTCACAAAATTCGGAATCGGAACGAAGACGGGTTCTGGTTTAGCTGGTGAGTCTGCCGGAATTATTCACCCAGTAAATAAATGGTGGGGGACTTCTCAAGCAACTGTTTCATTCGGACAGGGTTATTCAGTAACTGCGATGCAAGCAACTAGCGTCTTTGCAACTATTGCCAATGGCGGTGTACGCGTTTCACCTACAGTAATTGCAGGTACTAGCGATGCATCTGGCCATTTCACCCCATCAACACGTCGCGAATCTGTTCGAGTTGTGAGTGAAAGTACGGCAGCACAGCTTCGCACCATGATGGAGAGCGTTGTCTCTGCCAATGGAACTGCCCCAAGTGCGGCAATTCCGGGATATCGAGTTGCGGGTAAGACTGGTACAGCACAACGATTTAACAACATCACTCGTAAATACAGTGGGTACACCGCATCCTTTATTGGATTTGCCCCCGCAGATTCACCGCGATATGTCATTAGTGTCACCCTGCAGGATCCCAAGAATGGACACTATGGTGGTGCTCTGTGCGGTCCGGTATTTAAGAAGGTAATGACCTTTGTGTTGCAGTCTGAGCATGTTGCTCCTACCGGAACTAAGGTAGAGGCAGTTGCACTTACCGCTTCCGCGTTGAAGAAAGTTCAAGCAGAGCAAGTGAGTGCGAGAAAGCGATGATTCGCCCATTCACCACTTTTTCACTAAGCATTTCGGAACTAGTTAATGTAGTTGGCGGACGTTATGAAGGTCCTCAAAATATAGTAATCACTGGGGCCGCACATACTGATCAGGATGTTCAGGTCGGAGATATTTTTCTAGCTTATCCTGGAAAGAAATTTCACGGCGCACAGTTTGCCGAGAGCGCTCTGAAAAATGGCGCCGTTGCAATTCTTACAGATTCTGCTGGCGCTGAAATGACCGGTGGAGCACCTACCATTATTGTCGATAACCCAAGAGTAGCTGGCGCAACTATCGCAGCAACTCTGTATCGCTCTCCGATGCGCACCATGGAGAGTATTGGAATTACCGGTACAAATGGAAAAACGACTGTCACAACTCTGCTCTATCAGATAATGACTGCCGTCGGTCGTGAAAGTGGTCTGATTGGAACGGTAGAGACACGCATTGGTGCGGAAGTTATTCCAAGCGTGCGAACCACTCCGGAAGCGAGTGAAATTCAAGCGCTTGCGGCGACCATGCTTGAGCGCCACGTGCGCCACTGCATTATGGAAGTTTCTTCGCATGCTTTAGAAGAGAAACGCATGATTGGATCATTCTTTCAGGTTGTCGGATTTACCAACCTTTCGCAGGATCATCTCGATTATCACCATACGATGGAGAGCTACTTTGCAGCAAAGGCAAAGCTGTTTACCTTTGAATATGCTGATTTAGGTTTTATTAATATTGATAATGAATATGGATTTCGCTTAGCTAATCAATGTGAAATTCCGACAATTACAGTTTCTCGTGCATCAAAGAAAGCGACTTGGCACTACCTTGAAATTGAACCGGAAGTTGGCGGAACTCAATTTTCAATGCGAGGTAGAGATGGGGTTTTGATTGAATCCAGAACGAAGCTACACGGCGGATTTAACCTAGATAACCTCTTACTAGCTACTGCAATTGCCTATCAATGCGGGGTAGATCCACTTCAGCTCGCTCAAATCATTCCAACTTTGAGCGGAGCAGCCGGTCGACTTGAACCCGTAAATGTCGGTCAAGATTTCAGTGCTTTTGTTGATTATGCTCATTCTCCAGATGCTGTAGTGAATGCTCTGAAGGCAGTCCGTGAATTCACGCCAGGAAGAGTTATTGCAGTTCTAGGTTGTGGTGGTGATCGCGATTCTAGCAAACGTTCATTAATGGGGGAGGCGCTGGCGCAGGGAAGCGATATCGCAATTTTCACCAGTGATAATCCGCGCAGCGAAGATCCAGCCGCAATTCTTTCAGAAATGGTAAGTACAGTCGCCGTAGCTGCGCCTTCTGCAATCATTGCCGAACGTCGAGCGGCCATTGCTTATGCAATCTCACTTGCGCAATCAGGAGATACGGTTGTAGTTCTTGGTAAAGGCCACGAAACCGGCCAAGAAATTTCAGGCGTTAAGCACCCATTTGATGACCGCCTGATTTTGGCTCAATTAATTGAGGATCGAGCATGATCACCCTCAACGCATCTGACATTGCAACAATTGTGGACGGCCAACTTGTTGGTGGCGATATCGAAATTGATGGACCAGTCGTCATCTCTTCATCTGCAGCGAAAGAGAAGAGCATCTTTGCCGCCTTTGTGGGTGAGACTCACAACGGCCATGACTATGTCTCGGATGCATTCGCTCGTGGCGCCGTGCTCGCTCTTGTTTCACAACCAGTGAAGGAGCGCCATATTCTGGTGAGTGATGTTCAGAAAGCGCTAGCTAAACTCGCCACGTACGTTCGCAAGAATTTGCCAAACCTTAAAGTCATTGCGATAACCGGGTCACAAGGCAAAACAACAACAAAAGAATTGGCGAGCGCAGTTCTTTCAGCTCACTTTCGCACTGTCTCCCCACAAGGTAATCTTAATAACGAGCTTGGAGTTCCACTTACTCTCCTTCAATGCGATGAAAAAACTGAAGTATGCATAGTTGAAATGGGTGCTCGGCACATAGGTGATATTGCCTATCTCATGTCAATAGCAGATCCAGATTGCGGAGTAGCCCTCAAGGTTGGAGCTGCACATCTTGGGGAATTTGGATCAATTGCCGATATTGCATCGGCAAAATCTGAGATTATTTCCAACTTAAGGGAAAGTGCAACTGCGGTAGTCGGTTTATACGACTCTTACACTGCAGGTATGCAATCTCTTCACTCGGGCCAAGTGCTAACCTTTGGTGAAACAAACCAAGCTTCGATAAGAGCTACGGATGTAGAACTTCGCGAAGGGCGAGCACACTTTGATCTTGTGACACCTAATGGCCGAAGCACAGTTGCGCTTCGACTCGTCGGTGTTCATCAAGTTGCAAATGCGCTTGCGGCAGCCACAATTTGCCACGTACTTGGATTAAGTACCGATCAAATTGCTTCTGGATTATCCATTGCAGAGTCACACGCTCGTTGGCGGATGGAGATTCACGAACTCAACGATTTATTGCTCATCAACGATACCTACAACGCAAGTCCAGAATCTATGCGAGCTGCGCTGCAAACTTTGGTGCACTTTGCTCAAGAACGTGGCGGAGCTGCGTGGGCATTCTTAGGAACTATGCGTGAACTTGGTTCGGCTAGTGCAAGTGAGCACGCAGCAATTGGAGCTTTTTCCGCAGAAATTGGCATTGATCATTTGGTCGTCATTGGTGCAGAAGAATACTTATCTAGCCTTTCCAAAGATTCAGCGATGACAATTCATTCGTGTCAGAACAAGGATGAAGCATTACTCGTAGCAGAGAGCATTGACCGAGGGGATGTCGTTCTTTGCAAGGCCTCAAGATCTGAAAAATTTGAAGAAGTTGCACATAGCATCGAAGAGATGTGGCAAGGAAAGGTAGATAACCAATGAAAGAGATTCTATTGGCTGGAGCGCTGGCTCTCATGTACTCACTCTTTGGCACACCACTATTGATCAAAGCGCTTGCCCGTCGAGGCTACGGCCAGATGATTCGCGATGACGGACCCGAAAGCCATCAAGTAAAACGCGGCACACCGACGATGGGCGGAATAATCTTCATCTCCGGCGCCGCATTTGCCTATTTTGTTGCCCATCTAATTTCTGGAAATGTCATCTCTACATCTGCGCTCTTAGTTCTGGGTCTAACCGTCGCACTTGGATTTGTTGGGTTTCTAGATGACTATATGAAAATTTCGCGACAGAATTCTGCCGGTATTAACAGCAAGCAGAAATTAATGGGGCAGATTATTTTTGCGGCAATTTTCGCTTATACTGGTCTGCACTTTGCTGATAAGGATGGACTTACGCCGCTCTCTCAGAACATTTCAGTTCTTCGCGATACTTCAATAAAACTCGCTCCTATTGTTGCAATTATTTGGATTGTCCTTATGGTGACAGCCACAAGTAATGCAGTAAATATCACTGATGGTTTAGATGGACTTGCTACTGGTGCGGCGGTAATGACCTTTATCGCCTTTGTATTGGTGGGCGTATGGGAGTTTGGTCAGAGCTGTGCAATTGCCGTAACTCCACAGTGCTATCAAGTTCGTGACCCGCTTGATTTGGCTGTCTTGGCCGCTGCATTTGCTGGTGCCTGTACCGGTTTCCTATGGTGGAATACATCACCTGCAAAGATCATTATGGGAGATACCGGGTCGCTCGCCTTAGGTGGAGCTCTCGCGGGTATAGCCGCCTCATTGAGAGTTGAGTTGTTGCTGATTGCTCTTGGCGGCCTCTTTGTGATTGTGACTGCGTCTGTAGTACTTCAGGTGGGGTACTTCAAAGCCACCAAAGGTAAACGCCTATTTAAGATGGCTCCACTTCACCATCACTTTGAGCTATTGGGTTGGGGTGAAGTTACCGTAGTCGTTCGATTCTGGATCATCTCTGGTCTCTCGGTTGCGCTCGGGCTAGGTCTCTTCTATGCAGACTGGGTATCACACTAAGCACATGGCCATCCAAGATTATCTCTCGCTGAGCAATCAGAAAATTGCTATAGCTGGTGCTGGCGTTACCGGAAGAGCGGTTGCAAAAGCGTTAGTTGCGCGCGGAGCGGAAGTCTTCTTTATCGAGGATGCCTTCTCTGATTTAGAGGGATACATCTTGGTTAACTCGCATAAAGTAAAGGCATCAGATTTCGATGCTCTTATGATTTCTCCGGGATGGCGCGAGGATCATCACATCGTAACAATGGCGCGTGAAAACAATAAGCAGATTTTAAATGAGATTGATTTTGCTTGGGCGCTGAAGAGCGAGTTCGCTCCGTCGCAAAAGTGGTTAGCGCTTACCGGAACAAATGGGAAAACCACAACCGTTGAGTTAGTAGCTCATATTTTGCAAACGGCGGGAATGAAAGCTATTGCCTGCGGCAATGTAGGTAATACGGTAGTTGAAGCAGTTATGAACCCAGACAAATATGATTACTTAATTCTGGAGTTATCTTCCTTCCAATTGCATTGGATGCGGGATGCGCATTTTTCGGCTGCCGCAATTCTCAATATTGCCGATGATCACGTTGACTGGCATGGATCATTTGATCTCTACGCAAAGGCAAAACTCTCTCTCTTGGATTGCACAACAACTGCAATACTCAACGGCCTCGATGGCGAGATTGTCACCCGAACTCAGCATTGGCTGGGCCAGAAAATATTCTTTTCACTCGATACCCCTGCCCCTGGTGAACTCGGTTTAATCGAAGAGCTACTTGTGGATCGAGCCTTTGTGGCAGATCCACAGGAGGCTGCAGTGATTGCAGAACTTACCGAGGTTGTTCCAACTGTTCCTCATCAAGTTGCAAATACGCTCGCTGCCGCTGGGTTAGCTCTCACCTTGGGAGTCAGCCACGAGAAAATTCGCGAGGGTGTTAAGGGGTTTAAACCTGGTCGACATCGAATCGAGACGATTTATGAAGCCGATCAAATCCGTTGGATTGATGATTCCAAGGCAACCAATCCACATGCGGCTATGGCATCGATACTTTCCCAAGAGCGCGTGATTTGGATTGCTGGAGGCTTAGCTAAAGGCGCAGTGATGGAACCGTTGATCGAGAGAGTCGCAAAACGTATTAAGCACGCACTAATCATCGGCACTGATGCGCCATTAATTGTCGAAGCAATTAATAAGTGCGCACCACAAATTTCCTACACAGTTATTGAAACTCCCATCGACTATCAACGAGGGGGAGAAGGTAATTCCTTGATGGAGCAGGTTGTTCGGTTAGCAGCAAATTTTGCTGAGCCGGGAGATTCAGTACTGCTAGCGCCTGCCTGCGCATCAATGGATCAATTTATTTCCTATGCCGACCGAGGCGATCGATTTAAAACCGCCGTAGAGAAATTGGTAAAAAATGACAGGTAAGAAAATAGGTTCAGCGCTCTTCACTTTCTATCTTTTGATTGCATCGACTGGAATTCTGGCAGTTCTAGGGCTGATCATGGTCTTCTCGGCCTCTTCAATTCACGCAATTGATACTCGTGGTTCTGCTTTTGCTATTGCACTTCGTCAATTTATCTTTCTCCTTTTCGGCATTCCTGCGGCAATTTGGTGTGCTCGACTATCAATATCCCGCTGGCAGAAAATTGCCAAATTTGGTGCAGTTGCAGCTTTTGTATTAGTAGCAGTGCTATTAATACCTGGTATTGGTAAGAGCGTTAATGGAAATACCAACTGGATTGATTTGAAAATTTTTGATGTACAACCGAGCGAGTTTGCCAAGCTTTTTCTCATTCTCTGGGCGGCATTTATGTTAGCCAAGAAGGAGGAGATGAAGAAGTATCGTTTTAGCGTATTTGGGCTTCTTGCACCAGGATTTGTTTTAGTCATTCTTGTTATTCTCAAAGAGGGTGACCTCGGAACTGCAGCTGTCATCGCGGGTATTTTGGCTGGCTTACTCTTTATTTCGGGAATAGATCTCAATTTCTTCGGAAAGATTTTTGCTGGCGGTGCAGTTGTTCTAGCCGGCCTGATCGCAATGGAGCCATACCGCATTCGTCGATTCACCTCATTTCTCTTTCCATTTGCGGAGGAGAATTACAAGACAATTAGTTGGCAACCCGCCCACAGCTTGCTCGGGCTCGCAAGTGGCGGTCTCTTTGGCGTAGGTCTGGGCGGTTCACGTCAGAAATGGGGAAATTTACCGGAGGCGCACACCGACTTTATCTTCTCCATTATTGGTGAAGAACTTGGTCTGCTCGGAACGCTCTCTGTTCTAGCGCTCTTTATCGTTCTTATTTATGCCATCTTTGCGATTGGGCTCCGCGCTGCAGATCCATTCTCTCGAAATGTATGTATCGGTATTGGATCGTGGATTGCGGTGCAAAGTATTCTCAATATCGGCATGGCAATAAGCGTCCTTCCAGTTATCGGCATTGCACTGCCGCTGGTTTCATATGGTGGGTCTGCCTTGCTTGCTCTGTTGTTGGCGCTGGGATTTGTTGCCGGAACTGCGCTCCGAGATAAGGAAGTTTCTAGAGCACTTGTGGCAAAGTTTGCCTCGAAATGAGTAGCCATAATCTATTACTTGCAGGCGGTGGAACCGCCGGCCATATTGAGCCGGCGCTAGCAGTAGCGCGCACGTGGCAGACTCGATATCCAGAGTCGGACATTACCTTTCTAGGCACTGCATCTGGGTTGGAGACAACCTTAGTTACTGCCGCTGGATTTAAACTCGAGCTAATTCCCAAAGTTTCAATTCCACGTACCTTCTCTCTCTCGCTTTTCCGCGTTCCTTTCGATTTATATCGATCCATTTCCGCTACTCGTAGATTGCTTGTATCGAAAGATGTAGCTATCGGATTTGGTGGGTATGTAGCTGCTCCGATGTATTTAGCTGCCTGGATGACTCGTACTCCCTTTGTCATCCACGAGCAGAATGCAGTACCTGGATGGGCTAATAAAGTTGGAGCAAGATTTACCAGATATATAGCTCTTAGCTATCCTGTCAAAGTAGGAGCATTGAAAAGAGCGGAGCTCACCGGTCTGCCGTTACGCGCTGATGTGGTTACATCAGTAATGTCGGTTGGAAGCGATTGGAAAGCTGCTCGACATCACGCTCGCGATTGGCTAGCACGAGAATATGGCTTTGAAAATTCTGATCCCATCATCTTTATCTTTGGCGGATCGCAAGGATCACAAGCAATTAATTCAGTCGTTGAAGGTGCACTTGCCACTTTGATGACTAAGAAAATCAATATTATTCACGCGGTAGGAGCTCGCAATCAACTTCCAGCCACGACGAGTAGATATAAACCAGTACATTACATTTCAGAGATGGCACAACATTATTTAGGTGCAGATCTCGTCATCGCTCGAAGCGGAGCAGTCACATGTGCTGAAATCAATGCACTTGGAAAGTACGCCCTCTTTATTCCACTTCCGATTGGAAATGGTGAACAAGCTCGCAATGCAGACAGTTTAATTGCCGCAAAGAAAGCGGAAGTTCTCTCACAGAGCGCATTTACCGAGGAATGGTTGACCAGAAATTTAGACAGACTATTGCTCAATAGCGCCGAGACTTCTGATGTCGGAGATATTTCAGGAATACAGGCAGTGGATAGGATTGTGTCCATGATTGAGAGAGCCCACAGTCGCACATGATGGAATCTCTCAACGGAAAGAAGATTCACTTTATCGGCATCGGTGGTTCTGGAATGAGTGGCCTCGCTCGAATAGCCATCGCCGATGGAATAAAGGTTTCGGGATCTGATGCAAAAGAATCATCGATTCTGGGGGCGTTACGAGCACTTGGTGCAGAGGTTTACGCAAGCCATGATGCAAGCCATGTTGAAAGCGCAGATGTAGTTATTTATTCAACCGCCATCTCTCCATCTAATCCGGAGATGGTAAGAGCAATCGAGCGCTCTATACCTATCTTGACTCGTGCAAAAGCTTTGGCGCTTTTAATGCATGGCTACACCAGCGTCGCCGTAGCTGGAACTCACGGAAAAACCACAACTAGTTCGATGGCGACAGTCGCCTTCCAGGCTTGTGGCGTCGATCCATCCTTTGCGATTGGTGGAACTATTACCGCTTCTGGGTCAAATGCACATCGGGGGAGCGGCGCCTACTTTATTGCCGAGGCCGATGAATCTGATGGCTCATTTATTGAGTACCACCCTTTCGCAGCAATTGTTACAAATATCGAACACGACCATGTTGATTTTTTTAAGAGCCCAGAAGATGTCACTCGAGTATTTCGAGATTTTGCCGCAACTATTAAGCCCGAAGGTGTCCTCATCTATTGTCTAGACGATCCCGGAGCGGCTGCGCTTGGCGCCACTCACACCTCATCGAGGTCAGTCTCTTACGGGGTACACGTTCACGCAGATTTGCGAATAGATCAGATTGAATTAAAGGCGCAAGGTTCGCGCGCACGCATTGTGTGGAAAGGCAGAGTAATCGGCCATCTTGAACTTCGAGTACCGGGCCATCACAACATTCTCAACGCTGCTTCGGTAATTGCCCTGGGATTAACTCTTGGTTTGGAGAGCAGCGGCCTCTTGAGTGGGCTCGCTACATTTGGCGGCGCCGGGCGTAGATTTGAATTGAAAGCCACGGTACACGGAGTCCGAATCATTGATGACTATGGACATCATCCAACTGAAATTGCTGTCACCCTTGATGCGGCGCGACGCTATGCAGATACCGGTCGAGTACTTGTAATTTTCCAACCGCATCGATATTCGCGCACCTTAGCCTTTATCGACCAGTTCGCTGTGGCATTGGAGAAAGCTGACGATGTTACTTTGCTTGAAATCTACGCGGCCAGTGAACAACCAATTCCGGGAGTAACTTCAGAAACCATCGCGTCGAAAATGAAAAATGGGCACTACATCCCGAATTTTGCGGCAGCGGCGGATCGAGTCATTGAAATAGCCAAACCAGGTGATGTGGTCATGACGCTCGGCGCTGGAGATGTTAATTCACTCGCGGATGTTATTGCAGAAGGTCTGGCGGTTCGTTTTGGCGATGCCTAATAAAGTTGCCAGGCAGCGCGCTCTGCTGAGTGCGGCTCTCATTTTTTCTGCCCTGGTCTATCTCTTTGCCTGGTCACCAGTGCTGACAGTGCGAGCCATTGAAGTAAATGGGTTGCCGCAGGGCGTGTCCCAGCAATCCATAGTTTCTAAGAGCGGCATCTTTCTTGGTGAAAAAATGGCACGCGTCGAACCGAGAGCAGTTTCTCGCGCCTTTGCAGATTACTCGTGGATAGCAGATCTCGACATTAGCCGCCATTGGATCTCCGGAAAGGTGAGCCTTGATTTCACATCGCTGACCCCAGTGGGAGTCTTTGAAGGAAAGGCGATTGCGGCTGATGGAACTCTCTTTATCTACCCGGGCACATTACCTACTCGCCTTCCACAAGTTTCGGCGGCAAATGCCGAAATCGGCCTATCTGCCATTGCGCTCTTTAAGCAATTACCACAAGACCTGCAATCATCGATGGTCGCTATGACGGCTCGAAATGACTCATCGATTACTTCAATCCATAAGAATGGAGATGGTGCAGAACTTCGAATTATCTGGGGCAGCAATGCAGAAATGGCTCTCAAAGTAGATGTCTTGCGAGCCCTACTCGCCTTACCTGAAAATAAGAAGGTAG
>CAZMBG010000007.1:4399-11443 GCA_964564615.1 uncultured Candidatus Planktophila sp. | reverse complement strand
CTCAAAGTAGATGTCTTGCGAGCCCTACTCGCCTTACCTGAAAATAAGAAGGTAGTCAGAGTCGATCTATCAGCTCCACATGCACCAATCGTGAAGTAGATTCTCAAGGCGAGATTGATACTTTAACTCTGAAGTTCTACTTCAGACATTCCCTTGTGTTGGTCTTTGAATCCACACCCTATTACGCATAGTTTGCGCTTGCTCATATACAGGAGGGGTACAAGTGGCTGCACCACAAAACTATCTCGCTGTCATCAAGGTTGTAGGAATTGGTGGCGGTGGAGTTAATGCGATCAATCGCATGATTGAGGTTGGACTTAAGGGAGTTGAGTTCATCGCAATCAATACTGACGCGCAACATCTCTTGATGAGTGATGCCGATGTGAAATTAGATATCGGACGTCAATTAACAAAAGGCCTCGGTGCTGGAGCTGCACCAGAAAAAGGTCGACAAGCTGCGCTAGATCACGCAGAAGATATTGAAGAAATTTTACGCGGCGCAGATATGGTCTTTGTGACCGCAGGAGAAGGTGGTGGCACCGGCACTGGTGGAGCGCCGATCGTTGCAAAGATTGCGCGCGATCTTGGTGCGTTAACAATTGGAGTTGTTACACGTCCATTCTCATTTGAAGGAAAGATTCGCACTAAGCAAGCCGATGAAGGCATTGAAGCGCTTCGCGAACATGTTGATACTTTGATTGTTATTCCAAATGATCGCCTGCTAGCAATTTCAGATCGCAATATCACAACAGTTGAGGCATTTAAGAGTGCAGACCAAGTGCTTCTTTCGGGCGTACAAGGCATAACCGAAATCATTACTCAGCCTGGTTTGATTAATCTTGACTTTGCAGATGTGAAAACTGTTATGACTGACGCCGGTTCAGCGTTAATGGGAATTGGCTCGGCGCGTGGCGAAAATCGCGCAGTACGTGCCGCTGAATTGGCAATTTCATCACCGTTGCTTGAAGCATCAATTCATGGAGCGATGGGAGTTCTCCTCTCTGTTGCTGGCGGTTCTGATCTTGGCCTCTTTGAATTTAATGAAGCCTGTGAATTAGTACAGAGCGCTGCCCATCCTGATGCCCGCATTATTGTTGGTACGACGATTGACGATGCCCTTGGCGATGAGGTCCGAGTCACTGTTGTGGCTGCCGGTTTTGAAGGTGGAGCGCCACAGAAGGTTGAAATGCCAGTTATCGATGCGACAACGTTAGGTGGGGTTGCTGACCCAATTCCGGCAAATGATCCGCTCTCGGTAGCGCTAGATCTTGACGATGCTACTCCCCGCAAGCGAATCACCTTCGAAGAGCTCGTCAGCGAAGATGACATTGATGTACCCGACTTTATGAAGTAAAAGTCTTGCAAGAGTGACAACTCGTTTTACAACACGCACCGGTGGCGAGAGCTCCGGTGCGTTTGCATCTCTCAATCTAGCTTTACACGTGGGGGATAATCCTGATGTTGTAATGCGAAATCGAGCGAAAGTCGCAGCGCTATATGGCGAACTACAATTTATGAATCAAGTTCACGGTGATCGAATTGCCATCATTGAACAAGTTAGCGATGAGGCTCCTACCGCGGACGCGTTAATAACTGGTATACCTGGTATTAATCTCGCTGTGATGGTTGCAGATTGCATTCCTCTGCTCTTAAAGTCGCGCGAGGCCGTAGCGGCAGTACATGTTGGCCGCCGCGGACTCGTAAATAACATCACGCGAAAAACTCTAGAAGTCATGCGAGAGATGGGTGCTTCTAATATCACCGCCATTATCGGCCCTGCAATTTGCGGTAGTTGCTATGAGGTAGGCCAAGAAATTTTTGATGAAGTAGTGACGCTCCATCCATTTGCGCATTCACAGGCATCGACAGGAGCTCCGGCCCTAGATTTGCCTGCCGCCCTTCGATCTGTACTCAGCGACGAAGGAATTGCTATCGTAAATAAATTTCGATGCACCGTTGAAGATAACGAACTCTTTAGCTATCGCCGTGATGGAGTTACAGGTCGCCAAATTGGACTCATATCATTATGAACCGTAGTGCCGAAATTTTCTCCCGCCTATCTGCAGTCACCAGCGAGATCGCTTCATACCACCCAACGCTGATTGTGGTAACTAAAACTTATCCCGCCAGTGATGTGGAAATTCTTAAAAGTCTTGGCTGTGAGAATTTCGGTGAAAACCGAAGTAGCGAAGGGGCCGAGAAGGCGAAGCTGTGCTCTGGACGGTGGCATTATCAAGGTCAAATCCAGAGCAATAAGATTCGCGAAATTTCTACTTGGGCTCAGGTCATCCACTCTTTAGATTCACTCTCGCATGCTGAAAAATTTTCAAAGGTCGCACTGGAGACCCCGGAAAGGCAGTTACAGGTATTTATCCAACTCTCTCTTGATGGCGACCCATTGCGCGGGGGAGTAGCAGCGGAGAAAGTAAACGAGTTGGCGAGCGGTCTGATTTCTCTACCTGGCCTAGCGTTACAAGGCCTGATGTGTGTGCCACCGGTCGATATGGATGTATCAGCGGCCTATCAAAAAATAGCCGGTATCCATCAGAAATTTAAGAGCGAATTTCCCATGGCACCATCGCTGTCGGCAGGCATGAGTAACGACTACATGATTGCGCTCGATCACGGAGCGACACATATTCGGGTAGGCTCGAAAATCCTCGGTCAACGCGCCTATCCCCAGTAATCTTCTACCTATGTCTGCACTCAATAAAATGATGGGCTTCCTAGGTCTCGTCGATACCGACGGCGCTGAAGAGGTAGTTGAAGTCGAAGAAGTAAAGCAAGTTTCTCGAATTGAGCGTATGCGCGAAGAACGCAATGGCGTTTCTGTTATCGATCGCACAACTCCATCATCGGTCACTACATCTCACACCACAATGGCCAGTGCACCTGCACAAAGCGCTTATCACATCATCTCTCTTCAGCCACGTTCATACTCTGAAGCTCGCCAAGTTGGTGAAGCTTTCCGTGATGGCAATCCGGTAATCATCAACCTTGATGATATGGAGGAAGCCGAACGTAAGCGCCTCGTGGATTTTGCTTCCGGACTTGTCTTTGGCCACTTTGGTCGCATCGAGCGAGTGAGCTCTAAAGTATTTTTACTCTCGCCAGCAAATGTCAATGTTTCTAACGAGGATCGCACTTCAGCTCAGGCACAGTTCTTTAATCAGAGCTGACTTTATTGATGATCGCAAATATTCTCCTCACAATTCTTGATGCCTTTAAGTGGGCGTTAGTTATCCGAATTGTTATGGATTACATCCAAATTTTTGCACGTTCATGGAGACCGCCAACTTTTGTGATGGCAATCTTTGAAGTCGTGTATACAGTGACCGAGCCGCCGATGGCATTTGTTCGACGCTTTATTCCACCACTTCGCCTCGGCGGTATTGCGCTCGACTTAGCCTTTATCGTTCTCTGGATTGGTATTGGTTTTGCCAAGACCGCAATTATCGCAATTTTTGGATTGCTATAACTAAACCAAGATCCGAATCACTCGTCTGCAGTGTCGCATCTTGCTCCATCTCCACTGCCAATACTTCGCTAGCGATGTGATCTGCCGCTGCGGTGATTGCGCCAATGAACTCAGGTGATGTGTTCCACTTCAATGAGATACGGTCAGAAATATCAAAGCCATCGCTCTTACGTCGCTCTTGGATAGCGCGAATTACTTCGCGAACGTGGCCCGCATCAATCAACTCTTGGGTAAGGGCTAAGTCAAGGGCAACGCTCTCGCCATCGTGGCTTGCGACCATCCAGCCGGACTTTGGGACTTCGGTAATCACTAAATCTTCAAGTGAGAGTGTGAACTCGCCCAATGTGGTTGCAGATTGTGAGCGCAATTCGCGGACCAATGCAACCGCATCTGCGGAAGCGATGAGTGCGGCTACCGCCTGTACCTCTTTGCCATATTTAGCGCCTAAGCTCTTAAAGTTGGCTTTGATGCTCACATCAACTAGGTCGCCATCTGCATCTGCAATATCAGCGAGATCAATGACGTTGAGTTCATCTGCAATCTGATCGCGCATTTCTTGCGGTAGCGCTGACCACCCTGATGCTGAAATGAGAGCTCGGCTCAAAGGTTGGCGAATTTTGACGCCAGATTCAGCGCGAGCTGAGCGTCCAAGCTCTACAACGCGACGAGTCATCTGGACTTGTGCATTGAGCCCATCATCAATTCGGTTGGATTGAGCTATTGGGAAATCTGTGAGATGAACAGATTGCGCAGCTCCAGCATCGGCAACGCGAATCAATTTCTGCCAGACATCTTCGGTGATAAATGGAACCATTGGAGCGAGCAGTTGGGTGAGTGTTGTAAGTGCTTCGTGAAGGGTGGCAAGTGCAGCGAGATCGCCATCCCAGAATCTGCGACGAGAACGACGTACATACCAGTTTGATAGATCGTCGATGAATCGCGCCAGTGATTTGCCGGCACTTTGTGAGTCAAAATTGTTGTATGCCAGATCAACTTCTGAAATCAAGACGTTAAGCTCGCTCAAAATCCACTTATCCATAATGGGACGATCTTCATATTTCGGAGATTGATCCAAAGTGAAGTTGGAGGCTTGAGCATAGAGAGCGTGGAAGGAGACGGTGTTCCAGTAAGTGAGTAAGGTTTTACGGATGACATCTGAGATTGCATCGTGACCCACGCGACGTGATGCCCATGGTGAACCAGCTGCCAACATATACCAGCGAACGGCATCTGCCCCGTGCTGATCCATCAGCGCCATTGGTTCGAGCACATTGCCGAGATGTTTAGACATCTTGCGACCATCCTTATCCAGGATATGCCCTAAACACAGCACGTTTTCATATGAAGATTTATCGAAGACTAGAGTTCCAATAGTCATTAAGGTATAAAACCAGCCACGCGTTTGGTCGATCGCTTCACAGATAAAGTCAGCTGGATATGCCGCCTTAAATTTCTCTACCGAACCTGCTTTGTGCGGATATCCCCATTGCGCAAATGGCATAGAGCCGGAGTCATACCAGCAATCGATAACTTCTGGCACGCGCTTCATAGTCGCTGAACATTCTCCGCATGTGAAGGTTATGTCATCGACAAAAGGTCGGTGCGGATCAAGGTTAGAAAGTTCTGCTCCTGCGAGTTCCCCGAGCTCTGCGAGTGAAGCTACACATATTTCGTGTTTATTCTCGCAGCGCCAGATAGGAAGCGGCGTACCCCAATATCGGTTACGCGAAAGTGCCCAATCGATATTGTTATTGAGCCAATCACCGAAGCGTCCATACTTTATAGTTTCTGGATACCAATTGGTCTGGCTATTTTCCCGAAGCAATTCATTCTTAATCGCAGTAGTACGGATGTACCACGATGGTTGCGCATAATAAATAAGCGCGGTATGGCAACGCCAGCAGTGTGGGTAGGAGTGCTCATACGGCTGGTGTTTGTACAACGCGCCACTAACTTTCAGTTCCTTTACCAATGGCTTGTCAGCATCTTTAAAGAAGAGCCCACCGACTACCGGAACGCTACTTTCGAATTTTCCATCTCCTGTGACTGGATTTACGAGCGGAATTCCGTAGGCGCGACAGGTGGCTAAGTCATCGGCACCAAATGCTGGAGCTTGATGAACAATTCCAGTGCCATCTTCGGTGGTGATATATGTTGCCAAGCCAACGAAGTGAGCATCAGGAATATCTAGGTATTCCAAAGGGCGTTGATATGAAACACGTTCAAGATCGCGACCTTTATAGCGCTTGAGAATTTCGTGTTCACCCGAAACTGAAGATAGTAGAGCTTCGGCGACAACTAGGACTTCTGAGTGATCTTCAAATGTAGCTTTTACAGCCACGTAATCAACATCAGGATGTACTGCAATCAAAACATTTGAGACAAGGGTCCAAGGAGTTGTGGTCCACACTAAGAACGATGCGCCAAGGTCTGCCAACTCACCTGAAGTAGCCGGGAAGCGAACATAGACAGAAGGGTCGGTGACAGTTTCATATCCTTGCGCCAATTCGTGATCAGAGAGGCCGGTTCCACAGCGAGGGCAATACGGTGCAACTCGGTAATCTTGAACCAGTAAACCTTTCTTCCAAATTTCTTTAAGTGACCACCAAACAGATTCAACATATTCGGGCGCCATCGTCCAATAGGCCTGATCAAAATCAACCCAGAAACCCATTCGTTCCGTCATTTTGGTAAAGGCATCGACGTGGCGAGTAACTGATTCTCTACATTTCTCATTAAATGGTGCGATTCCAAATTTTTCGATATCACCTTTGCCAGAAAAGCCGAGCTCTTTCTCTACCGCAATCTCAACCGGAAGACCGTGGCAATCCCATCCAGCCTTACGTGAAACAAATTTGCCCTTCATAGTCTGATAACGTGGAAAGACATCTTTAAAGACGCGCGCTTCAATATGGTGAGTACCTGGCATGCCATTTGCAGTTGGGGGACCTTCATAGAAAGTCCATGGCTCACCTGCGCTTCTGGCGGTTAAGCTCTTTTCAAAGATGGAATTTTCGCTCCAGAACTTCAAAATAGATTTCTCCATGGTCGGCAAATCAACCGCTGCAGGGATCTGCATAAAAGGAGTCTTCTTATCGTTCATCTTTCAATCCTCACCATAGCTATCGGTCGGAGCACATTAATCCGACATCTGTTCTATGGAGGGACGCACGATCGTGGTTAGACCGGCGCGGTACCACCCGCCTTATGGCGAGATTCGCCATCACTTCATTGAAATCCAGCTGGTTCTACTGATCTACTGAATTCCCTTCAGTAGAGCTTCTTCCAGCACGCTCTAGCGGTGATAGCCGCTGTCACTGCGTTCTATAGATTATCTAGCGCCAAGTCTAGCGGCAGCTGGGCGCTATCTCTGCCACGGTAGGCGTGGTGAGGTGGAAATGAAAGATAAAAAGGCATAAGGTGCGCGGCGTGTCAGCAAAGAAAGCTCCGGCCAAGAAAGCACCTGCCAAGAAAGCGGTAGCGAAGAAAGCGCCGGCAAAGAAAGCGGTAGCGAAGAAAGCGCCGGCAAAGAAAGCGGTAGCGAAGAAAGCACCTGCCAAGAAAGC
>CAZMBG010000007.1:0-4299 GCA_964564615.1 uncultured Candidatus Planktophila sp. | reverse complement strand
ATCAAAAGCATTCCGGTGAAGAAAGCGCCCGGTCGCCCATTCCCATCCAAAGCTGGCAAGACAACAATTGAAGTAAATGAGAAGACCCAAACAGTTTCTGTCTCTACTGTTGTAGCTCCCACTGCAGCTCCGGTGGTGGAAGAACGTCGCCTCGTAATGCCACCACCACCACGTCCTGTTAAGAGTGGAAAAAAAGTTGCACCACTTAAGCCACTTCGCCAAGCCCCAACTCCTGTGACTGCCGCCGATGGGGAATCAGCATGGAGCGCTGCAGAGTTAAAGGCGATGCGGGCGGAACTTGCTAAAGATTTAGCTCGATTAAAAGAAGAACTTGCCACCATTGAAGCAGAGATGGACGATCTCATTGCGGATGCCGGTGATGGCGCTGGCGATGATCAAGCCGATTCTGGAACCAAGACTTTCGAACGTGAACATGAAATGTCGCTCGTTATCAATGCCCGTGACATGGTGCTTCAAACAGAACGCGCACTTGCACGCATTGATTCCAAAACGTATGGAAATTGCGAAGATTGCGGTCAGCCAATCGGCAAGAAGCGGTTACAGGTATTTCCACGGGCGACGCTCTGCATGTTATGTAAGCAGAAAGAAGAGCGCCGCTAAGGTGGCCTCATCACCCTTTATCCCTCGAATCTTTCTCGCTAGTTTTCTAATATGGAGCGCTGATTTTCTTACCAAGAATTTTGCGATTTCACATTTTCATACCCCGCAGCCCGTGCTTGGTGAATTCCTTCAATTTACATTAGTGCGTAACCCTGGCGCAGCATTTAGCTTTGCCACCGGATATACCCTCATCTTTACCTGCTTTGCGATAGCTGTAGGTGTAACGGTTGTGAAATTTGCACCAAAGATAATTTCTCGCGGATGGGCTTCGGTTGCAGCGCTGGTGCTCGGTGGAATTCTCGGCAATCTCACCGATCGATTCTTTCGTTCACCTGGGTTTCTCAAAGGTTATGTCATTGACTGGATTCAGGTTCCACATTGGCCGGTCTTTAATATTGCCGACTCGTGCATAGTAATCGCTGCTGTAATAGCCTTCATTCTCACTGCCCGCAATATTTCGCCGATTAAGCGAGTCCAGCAATGAGAGAAAAACGAATAGTTGTTATTCCTGATATCGAGGCGGGCGAACGTATTGATGCTGCGCTCACACGTTGTTTGGGAATATCTCGCTCGATTATCACCAAGTTAATCGAAGATGGCGATATCACCTTCAAAAATAAGCGCGTCACAAAATCCGAGAAAGTTGTCACTGGTCAACAGATTGAAGTCTTGCTTCCTGAACCACCTAGCGAGGATGCAATTCCGCTTACTCCTCTTGCCGGCTTAGAGATTGTTTATAACGATGACGATATTGTGGTTGTCGATAAACCGGTCGGTTGTGCGGCACACCCAAGTCCTGGCTGGGTAGGTCCCACCGTCATTGGTGCACTTATAGCAGCTGGGTACACCATCACCACCAGTGGACCAGTCGAACGCACTGGAATTGTGCACCGACTCGATGCCGGAACATCTGGATTAATGATGGTAGCCAAATCTGATAGAGCATATTTAGCTCTCAAAGATATGTTTCGTCAGCGCAAGATTCATAAGGTCTATCACGCTCTCGTGCAAGGACATATGGATCCACCCGAGGGCACGATTGATGCACCGATTGATCGCCATCCGGTACACGACCACCGATTTGCCGTTGTAGCTGACGGTAAAGAATCAATCACTCATTACAAAGTTTTAGAGTATTACCGTTCGGTCTCCATGGTTGAAGTTGAACTCGAAACCGGACGTACACATCAGATTCGCGTTCACTTCTCTGCTCTCGGGCACGCGCTCGTTGGCGACATCATTTACGGCGCTGACCCAACTTTGGCCGATGCAATGAATATGCACCGCCCGTGGCTGCATGCCACCGAACTCCACTTCATCCACCCCATTACGGGCGCATCGGTTGATTTAGTGACGAAGTATGCACCTGACCTTCAGAGTTCTCTCGCGTTGCTATCCGATGCGGTTCTACCTTAAGGGGCTAATCTTCACCCACCATGTCATCTGAAGAGCAGTTAGCTTCACGGGCATCGACCAGTAACTCTTTTGTGCACCTACACGTGCATACGGAGTACTCGATGCTCGATGGTGCCGCGCGCGTTGGCGATCTGGTGAAAGAAGTTTCACGACAAGAAATGCCCGCGATTGCGATGACCGATCACGGAAATGTTTTTGGTGCATTTGATTTCTATCGCCAGGCGAAGAAAGTTGGCGTAAAGCCAATTATTGGCATCGAAGCTTATGTTGCCCCTGAATCCCGCTTTGAAAAGCGTCGAGTTCAATGGGCTGATGGTGGCGATGATGATATTTCAGGCGGTGGCGCATATACCCACATGACTCTCTTGGCAGAAAACAATGAGGGTTTAGCAAATCTCTTCCGACTTTCTTCACTCGCCTCGTTGGAAGGTTATTACTACAAGCCGCGCATGGATCGCGAGCTTCTCGCTCAGTATGGAGCTGGAATTATTGCTACTACCGGTTGCCCTGGTGGAGAAATTCAGACCAGGTTACGCCTGGGTGATTACAAAGCAGCGCTACGAGCGGCAAGCGACTATCGGGATATCTTTGGAAAAGAGAATTACTTCTTAGAAATTATGGATCATCAGATTGATATCGAAACTCGAGTCAAAGATGATTTAGCCAAACTTGCCAAAGATCTCCAACTACCGATCTTAGCTACAAATGACTTGCATTACACCTTCCACAAGGATGCAGATGCACACGCAGCGCTCTTATGTGTTCAATCAGGCTCTACTCTGGCTGATCCTAAGCGTTTTAAATTTGATAATGATCAATTCTATTTAAAGAGTGCTCAGGAAATGCGCGAACTCTTTAAAGATGCCCCGGAAGCGTGCGATAACACTTTGCTTATTGCCGAACGTTGCGATGTAACTTTGCGCGAAGGTGAAAATCTCATGCCGCAATTTGACGTCCCAGCCGGCGAGACCGAAGAGTCGTGGTTGCGCACTTTGGCGATGCAAGGGTTAGAAGAAAAGCTCGGTGCCCGCATCACCGATCAACATCGAGATCGCTTGCAATATGAGCTCGATGTTATGGCTAGGATGGGATTTCCAGGTTACTTCTTAGTGGTTGCCGATCTTGTCGCCCATGCAAAGAAAGTTGGCATCCGAGTAGGTCCCGGTCGTGGCTCTGCCGCAGGTTCACTGGTTGCTTACGCAATTGGAATCACTGGTCTTGATCCCATCGAACATGGACTCCTCTTTGAGCGCTTCCTCAATCCGGAACGAATTTCTATGCCTGATATCGATCTCGACTTTGATGAACGACGTCGCTCGGAAATGATTCGATATGCAACTACTAAATATGGTGAAGATCGCGTTGCTCAGATTATTACCTACGGAACAATTAAATCGAAGCAGTCACTCAAAGATGCAACCCGAGTTTTGGGATATCCGTATTCAGTAGGAGAGAAGCTCACCAAGGCACTTCCGCCATCGGTCATGGGTAAGGACATAACTTTGAGTGGCGTCTTTGATCCTACCGATAACCGTCACGGTGAAGCTGGTGAATTCCGGCAACTCTATGAGAGCGATCCTGATTCGAAGCGAGTTGTTGATCTGGCACGTGGCCTCGAAGGCCTCAAGCGCCAATGGGGAGTACATGCGGCAGGAGTTATTCTCTCTCGCGATCCATTGCTCGATGTCATTCCAATTCATCGCCGGGAAGCAGATGGCGCCATCATTACCCAATTCGATATGGGCGCATGCGAAGCAACTGGTCTTTTAAAGATGGACTTTCTTGGGTTGCGCAATCTCTCTGTGCTTGACGATGCGCTCACAAATATTAAAGCCAATAAAGGTATTGATGTCGTCTTAGAAGATTTGCCACTCTCTGATCCAAAGACTTTTGCCCTGCTCTCTCGCGGCGAAACGCTCGGCGTTTTCCAGCTCGACGGTGGCCCAATGCGCGCGCTTTTGCGCTCGATGGCGCCAGATTCATTTGAAGATATCTCTGCTGTGATAGCGCTCTATCGCCCTGGACCAATGGGCGAAAACGCTCACAATAACTATGCTGATCGCAAGAATGGTCGCAAACCAATCGAACCGATTCATCCCGAATTAGCTGATGCCTTGGAAGATATTTTGGGAGATACCTACGGATTAATTGTCTATCAAGAACAGGTGATGGCAATTGCCCAAAAGCTTGCTGGTTTTACTTTGGGCCGCGCAGATTTACTTCGTAAGGCGATGGGTAAGAAGAATAAAGAGATTCTTGATA
>CAZMBG010000006.1:0-25051 GCA_964564615.1 uncultured Candidatus Planktophila sp. | reverse complement strand
TCACATTGGCTTTATATCCAGCATCTAGCAGTGTTGGATTGGCTGTATTTTGAAGTGTAGCGCCAATCATTCTTGCGACGGTTGGCACTTCGCTCAATAAAGGTCGTAGGTCATCCTCGTTATATGGCTTGCCGGTTATTTCGGCGATGCGTCGAAAGAGAACTTTCACTGTATTTGTATATCGTTGTGGCCACTGATGATTACCAATTTTCGCGACCGCTTCAGATAGCGCGGTGAGTGGATTTGCAGAATTAAGCATCGATCCATGGCCTGCTAGACCATGAGCGGTCAATTTCATCCAATGAATACCCTTTTGAGCGGCTTCAACAAAATAGAGTCGGGTTCCATCAGCAATTGTTACCGAGAAACCACCTACCTCTGACACGGCTTCCGAACAGCCAGCAAAAACCTCCGGATGCTCTGCGGCCATCCATCGTGACCCAAATGTACTTCCAGCTTCTTCATCGGCAAAGAATGCGATGACCATGGTGCGGTCAGGTGTAAATCCAATTCGAGCCCAGTGTCGAACGATTGCCAAAATCATGGCATCAACGTTCTTCATATCTACTGCGCCTCTACCCCAAATGGCACCATCTTTGATGGCTCCAGCAAATGGATCGACGCTCCAGTCTGCGGCATTGGCGGGAACTACATCGATATGTCCATGCACAACAATTCCAGGACGAGATTTATCGCTTCCTTCGATGCGAGCGACGACATTGCAGCGACCAGGTGCGGCTTCATAGATTGTTGAGGCGATGCCTACTTCTGCTAACTTCTTCACCACATATTCGGCAACTTCTTTCTCGTCGCCCTTTCCGTCGCCAAAGTTCACTGATGGGATACGAATTAATTCCTGGCAAATTTCGATTGCATCTGCTTCGAGAGCAGCGAGCTGGTCAGGTGTAATAACTGGTGAAGTCATGGAGATATTGTGTGCCATCGGAAGGAATTTGTGGCACCTTTTCGTAAAATATGGCGGGTTTCCATCAATTTCCACTATTTTGCGATGAGGGCGCTTAATCGCTAGAGTTACCCAGGTTTTTACCGCTCACCGCGTAGGATTTTTGCTCCGGTGAGCACAACACTCGTCCGGGTGGCGGAATTGGCAGACGCGCTAGCTTGAGGTGCTAGTGCCCGCAAGGGCTTCGGGGTTCAAGTCCCCGTTCGGACACAGATTGGAAGCTATGAATACTTCAGTTGAGCAAGCGCTATCGAAGATTCGTCTTATACCTGATTATCCAATACCCGGTGTTCTCTTTCGAGACATTACTCCGATGATTGCAGATCCGGAGAGTTTCAGCGCCGTTGTGAATGCACTAGGCCAATCAGACTTCGAATTTGATGTTGTTGCTGGCATCGAAGCCCGCGGTTTTATTTTGGGCGCGGCTATCTCCCAGAAATTCTCTCGCGGGTTTATTCCACTTCGCAAAAAGGGCAAACTCCCCTTCACGACCATTGGAAAAAGTTATGGACTTGAATATGGTGCAGATATTATCGAAGCCCATATTGATGCAGCCAAGCCAGGAGATAAAATCATATTGGTCGATGATGTCTTAGCAACCGGAGGCACCATACTTGCCGGCTTGGAATTACTCACTGAGCTCGGCGCCACAGTCACCGAAGTTGTAATTTTGTTAGAGATCGAAGAACTAGAGGGAAGATCTAAAATTCAATCCAAGTTTCCTGAAATTAAATTACGCTCTCTTCTAAAAGTATGAAAAACACAAAGATTGTTAGACGCAACGCTCAAATTCAGGCACTTCGTGCTCTCGCGGCACTTTTAGTAATTCTCTATCACGCAAAGTTTCTTCCCGGAGGCTATATTGGGGTTGACATTTTTTACGTGATTTCCGGGTTTCTCATTACTGGACTGATTCTGAGAGAGTTCGAAGAAAAGAACGATTTTTCCTTTTCACGATTCTATGCACGCAGATTTAAACGTTTACTTCCAGCCTCCTTCACCGTGATTTTTTCAACTGCAATTATAGGGTGGATATTTCTTCCTTCTTCGATGCGGGCAGATTTCGGGAAAGATGTAATAGCAGCAAGTACTTACATTTCAAATTTTCTCTTTGCAATATGGAACAACGATTACCAAAATCTTGGTTCCACCCCATCCGCCTTCATTCACTTTTGGTCACTCGCCGTCGAAGAACAGTTCTACCTATTCTGGCCAATTTTTCTCTACCTTCTATATAGATGGGTAGGCAGGAGAGGTGTATTAGTCGGAATAACCCTTGTTGCGTTTACATCTTTTACTTTCTCAATATGGTTAACCGATCGTTCGCCGGTATGGTCTTTTTACATTCTTCCCACCCGTGCCTGGGAGTTGGCTATAGGAGCGCTCATCGTCTTTGTGCCTTCACAGTTGAGGTTTGGAAAAATTCCATTTTCTCTCTCTTTGATTGCTATTGGTGTAGCAATTCTCATCTTTAATGAAAGTACACCTTTCCCAGGAAGTGCTGCCTTAGTTCCTGTGATTGCGGTATTTCTTCTGCTTTGCTACCGTGAAATTTGGCCTCAATTTGCTTCGAAAATTGCAAGAATTCGCGCTATTCAGTATCTAGGTGACATTTCGTATTCGCTATATCTTTGGCATTGGCCGGTGCTTGTTATGCCAGTCTTGATTTGGAACCGCAATCTCAGTATTTTGGAAAGGCTAGCCCTTCTGATTGTTGTCCTTGTACTTAGCCATGTAACTTTTACTTTTATCGAAAATCCATTGCGTCACAAGAATTGGAGCCCAAGCAGAACTTTTCGTCTAGCAACAACTTTTACAGTAACTTCGATTTTGCTTGGTTTGGGAATAAATGCAACATACAGCAGCACTGTTAATTTCAATGATATGCAATATTCGCTTGACGAAATTAGAACCAAACCGCAAAGCAATCAAGATGGTTGCCATCTTCATGTCTACTCCACTGTCTCGCCTCGATGTGAATATGGGGATCTAAATTCTAGAAAAGTTGTGGTTTTATATGGTGACTCTCATGCAGCTCAGTGGATGCCAGCGCTAGATTTAATTGGAAAGCGTCGCAATTTCAAATTGGTTTCACTAACAAAATCCTCTTGTCCATCGGCAGAAGTCATCAAGGAAGTGAGTTCTCAATATAAAGTCGACGATTGCCAAAAATTTCGCAACAATTCAATTAAGAGAATTGCAGCTCTACGCCCGCTTGCGGTAATAGCTACCGGCATGCAACCAATCGTGCTTCCTGGTACATCAAAGAGCGCAACTTCCTGGTGGCTTCAAGGGGAAGCAAAACTATATGATCGGCTAAAAGACATCACTTCGTACCCAATTTATTTAGGAGACACTCCCCTACCGCATATCGACATTCCAAATTGTCTAGTAGCTGGCAAGGGAAATCTATGTGATTCATCGACCCCTATTGAAGGCCGAGCGGCGCCCGGCTTTCACTTTATAAATCCTAACAATTGGTTGTGTTCAGAGAAATGCCCCGCCATCATTGATGGTCTAGTCGTCTACCGCGATCAATCTCACCTGACTGTTGCGATGAGTAAACATCTATCGACACAGCTGGAAAGCGCTTTAAGAGAGATAGGAATCTTCTAGGATGGTTCTATGGCAGAGTTGATTTACTACTGTGGAACTATGGATAGCGGAAAATCCACGCTTGCCCTTCAAACCGCTCACAACCATCAGAGTCGCGGGCGAAGCGGTTTGATATTTACCAGCCACGATCGTGCAGGAGAGGGAATCATCTCTTCTCGGCTCGGACTATCTTCCCCGGCAATTGAAGTTACACCAGAACTTGATATACATCTTTTAGTGGTTGAGAAGATTTCTCGAGGCGATCGAATCGATTACATCATTTGTGACGAGGCTCAATTCTATTTGCCCGAGCAGATTGATCAATTAGCCAGAATTGTAGATGGAGTAGGTATCGATGTTTATGCCTTCGGCATCCTCGCTGATTTCCGCACCAAACTATTCCCAGGTTCTGCTCGATTGGTTGAACTCTCAGATCGGGTAACAACTCTGCAAGTTGAGGCGCTCTGTTGGTGTGGATCGCGAGCCACACATAATGCTCGAACTATCAATGGAGTAATGGTGACCGAGGGCGAGCAAGTCGTAGTCGGCGATGTCAATAAGGATGATGTAGTCGCCTACGAAGTTTTATGCCGTCGGCATCATATGAGAAATGTGACCGCTCGTGCTGCACGTTCAGGAAATGTCCTTCCTGGAACATTGCCACTCTAAATAAATTGATGCACTAGAAGCGCGGAAAATGGAGCGAGAAAAAGCGCTGGCAGTAAATTTCCAACCGGAATTGATTTAATCTTCAATAACTTTAGACCGATGCTCACCAGCAAGAGTCCACCACAGATAGTCATTGCATCAATTTGATATTGACTGAGTACATTGCCCATTATTAAGCCAGCCAGAGTCCATGTCCCCTGATAAATCACAACCGGAATGACCGATGCAGTGACACCGAATCCTAAAGTAGAGGCAAAAGCTAGAGAGGCAAAGAAGTCGAGCGCAGATTTCAGCAGGAGTTGATCGATTCCTTGACCCATTCCATCACTGATGCTGCCTAAAATGGCAAGCGGGCCAATGACAAAGAGAAGTGATGCTGTCACAAATCCATCGATAAATGTCCCCTCCGAAGAGGCTTTAAATTTCCTTCTCAGAAAATCTCCAAAACGCTCCAGTTTCCCCTCAATATTTAAGGCTGCACCAATGAGCCCTCCAATTAAAAGGGTTGCTAACACAAGTAAGAGTGGAGCTCCAGCGGGAATGGACGCTTTAAATGAAGATGACCAAAGTGGCATCAAAGCCGATACCGCTCCCAGAATTGTCACTAAACCTAAAATATCGGTGGTGAGTTTTTGCGAACTCTCCTTAAATTTAGCTCCTACTGAGACTCCAATTAAGGAACCAAGGAGAATTGCAAGGCCATTGATAAGCGTGCCGATGCCGGGAAACATGAGGACACTATAGACTCTTGAGTTATGCGACTTTCCGGATTGAGAGAATTTCTAGCCCCTCATAAGACGATCCCCGTTACGCCGTGGAGAGCTCATCATCGTTGGGATGTATCTCTACAGCGTACGGCCATCCTCTGGGTAGGTCTAGCTATCTTTGGATTAGGCGATTCGCTCCTTATCCAAGGGGATATTGGAAATGCACCTTGGACGGTATTTGCACAAGGAGTTCATCTCAAAACTTCGTGGCCAATCGGAGTTGCTACCTTCGTTATCTCCGTCTTCGTGCTCCTTCTCTGGGTTCCACTTCGTGAACGTCCAGGTTTCGGCACTCTTTCAAATATTGTTTTCATTGCGCTCTTTATTGAAATCGGAATTACGATTTTTCCCAAGCAAGACACTTTCTTTATGGGAGTCCTCTTTGATCTCTTGGGTATCGCGGCAGTTGGAATTGGATCAGCCATGTACATCACCTGTGGTTTGGGGCCAGGACCTCGAGATGGAGCTATGACGGGCATCCATGAACGCACCGGAATCCGAGTCGGTAGGGTGAGATTGGCGATTGAGTTGACAGTACTCGCCATTGGAGCCTTATTAGGTGGAACGGTCGGGGTCGGAACCATCCTCTTTGCCCTCTTTATCGGCAATTCCGTGGCAATTTCTCTCGGGGTTGTGGCGCGTCTGACCGCTCGGTAACCAGGCTCCTTCCTATGATTAAGGCCTTCCTCCGGTCTGTGGGCCGTCACTCCGCACGGGGTCGCAAACACCCCCGTTACCAAAATTAGGAAGGTTCGGCATGCTTGATAGTTATTTCAAGATCTCAGAGCGTGGATCAACAATAGGTCGCGAAGTACGTGGTGGTCTCGTCACATTCTTCACTATGGCTTATATCGTTGTACTCAATCCGCTCATCATCGGTTACTCACCAGATAAGTACGGCAACTTTATTGGTGGAGGAAAAGAGCCACATATCGCTCTCATCGCAGCAGCTACAGCGCTACTTGCTGGTGTACTAACGATTCTTATGGGTGTAGTAGGTCGCTATCCACTCGCCCTTGCTACAGGTCTTGGTCTCAATACCTTTGTTGCAGTTGTCATCGCCAAACAGACATCGTGGCCAGCAGCTATGGGTCTTATTGTTCTTGAAGGTTTGATCATTACGGTATTAGTGCTCACCGGTTTCCGTACCGCAGTATTTAAAGCTGTTCCATCGCAATTGAAGATTGCAATCTCTGTTGGTATTGGTCTCTTCATCGCATTGATCGGTCTTGTTGACTCAGGTTTCGTGCGTCGTACTGGCCAGGGTCCCGTTCCTGTTACTTTAGGAGCAGATGGAACTCTTGTTGGTTGGCCTATCATCGTATTCTTTATTGGACTTTTCATCATGATTGCCTTAATGGTTAAGAAGACTAAAGGCGCACTTCTCATTGGTATCGCATCAGCGACGCTGATTGCTGTAATTATTGAAAAGGCCTTTAAGATCGGACCAAGCTTTATCTCTCCAACCGAATCCAACCCAAAGGGATGGAGCCTTAACGTTCCCGGAGTGCCAGATAAGTTTGTTTCGACTCCAGACTTCTCTCTTATCGGTCAATTTAGCCTCTTCGGTGCCTTTAAAGATATTTCAATTGTCGCCGCGGTTCTCTTAATCTTTACCCTTTTGCTCTCAGACTTCTTCGACACTGTCGGAACAGTTACAGCAATTGGTCACGAAGGTGGTCTCATCGATAAAGATGGAAACATTCCTTACAATGAACAGATTCTGCTCGTTGACTCTCTAGCTGCTGCTGCAGGTGGAGCCGCATCAATCTCATCGAATACCAGTTACATTGAATCTGCTTCTGGTGTAGGCGAAGGTGCGCGTACTGGTTTGGCATCAGTTGTTACCGGTATCTGCTTCTTGCTTACTACCCTCTTTGCTCCTCTGGTTGCAATGATTCCTTACGAGGCAGCAACTCCTGCACTCATCATCGTCGGCTTCTTGATGATGACTCAAATCGGCGGAATTGATTGGTCTGATTATGGAATCTCAATTCCAGCCTTCTTGACCATCATCTTGATGCCATTTACCTACAATATTTCGGTAGGTATCGGAGCTGGCTTCGTTACGCACGTTGTAATCCGCTTAATCCAAGGAAGAGGAAAAGAAGTTCATCCGCTTCTTAAGTTTGTCTCAGTTCTCTTCCTGGTCTTCTTCCTTCAATCTCCAATTGATACCTGGATTGGTTAAGAAGTAGCTAGATAAAAGACCCCGGTGTTTAAGGTTGCACCGGGGTCTTTTACTGCAGTCTCCAATCTATTGGATCGCGCTTGAGCGTTTGCAGAACCGTATTTACCTCAGAAAAGGGCTTAGAACCGAAGAATCCGCGGCGAGCCGACAATGGACTTGGATGCACAGATTCAATGCGATATTTAAAAAAAGGGGAAAGTTCCTGCGCACTTCTACCCCATAAAATTGCCACAACATCGCGAGCGCCCAATTCTTCTGCTATTGCATCAGTGATCTGCTGCCAGCCAAGAGAGGTATGCGCATTTGTGGCACCTATTTCATTGGTGAGGACTCGATTGAGTAGAAGAACGCCTTTCTGCGACCATTGACTGAGATCTGTAGTGGATGGTGTTGGATAACCTAAATCAGATACATACTCCTTATAAATGTTTTGAAGAGATGCTGGAACTTTGCCGGTTGGCCGATGAGAGAAAGCGAGTCCATCTGCAACTCCTTGGCCTGGATATGGATCTTGACCAACTATTACGACCTTCACTTTAGCTAAATCATTGGTGAATGCCCGAAAAACATCTAGTCGATGAGGAGCAAGAGTTTCTTCATTGCATTTCTCTAATATTTGGTTAATTTCTCTCTGGAATGGGCCAAGGAGCGATTCCCATGAGGGATGAACTTCAGCTAGAGTAAAAGCCTTCATGTACGGGCGAAGAAACGCGAACCTTCTGTAACAACTGAGATTGGAAGGCCGAAAATTGCGCTGATATGTTCTGAAGTAATAACTTCGTTTACTGGTCCAGATATGGCTACTTGTCCATCTTTTAGGATAAGCGCATGCGTGGTTCCAACCGGGATTTCTTCAATATGGTGAGTCACGATAATGGTTGCTGGAGCGGTTGCATCGGATGCGAACTCCGAAAAACGGCGCAACAGGTCTTCTCGACCTCCTAAATCGAGACCCGAGGTTGGCTCATCAAGCAGAAGTAGTTCGGGATCTGCCATGAGCGCCCGCGAGATTTGAACTCGTTTCTTCTCACCTTCACTAAGTGTCGAGTAACTCCGTTCGGCGAGTTCGCGGACCCCAAAAGTGGTCAGAAGTGCAACGGCACGACTCTCATCCCAAAGATCATAGGCCTCATTCCATCGACCTAATACGGCATAGGCAGCGGTGAGTACAACATCTCTCACCTTTTCATCACCTGGAATATCTTCATGAAGAAGAGCCCCACTTATACCTATGCGGGTTCGAATTTCAGATAGGTCTGCCATGCCAAGTTGCTTGTCTAGCACTCTCACTACGCCAGAGGAAGGGAAGATACGGGTAGCCAAAATATTGAGCAAAGTTGATTTGCCTGCACCGTTCGGACCCAGAATTACCCAACGCTCCCCCGGCGAAACCGAGAAGGTAATTGGGCCAAGAATGGTGCGGCTATCCCGATTGACGACGACGGAATCGAGAGAGAGCACTGCACCTGAAGCCATAAGCAAAAGATAGTGTAAATCACCGCCTCTACACGGCAATTTACTCCCTTTTTGGTGGCTACTTCATATTAACCTTTCTACTATGGCACAGAGTGAATACACGGGATTAATCCTGCTATCAGGAGTCGATACTCCAGGCATCACTCAAAGCCTCTTCGAAGCTCTCTCTCCATTCGCAATCGAAATCCTCGATATCGAGCAAGTTGTCATCCGAGATCGAGTGATTTTAACGGTCTTGATCTCTCTACTTCCGGCTCACGCGAATGCAATCGAGGCGGATCTTTTAGAATGTGCTGAGAAACTTAAGGTTGATATTGCTTGTTCCTTTCAAGAGCAAAGCAGTGACACAATTGCGCAAAAATTAGGGCTAATGCATATTTCTATTCTCGGAAATCCACCGAGTGCGCATGCCATTGCAGCAGTTGCTGCGGAACTTGCTCAGCACGGCGGAAATATCGAACGTATTCATCGAACTGCAAGTTATCCCGTCACAGCTATTGAAATGGTTGTATCTGGAACCGAACAGAACTGTATTCGACCATCTCTCGCCATTATTGCGGCGAACAATCAGGTTGATATTGCAGTATCCCCAGGTGGGCTCATGCGATGGGCAAAGAAGTTTGTCTTGATGGATGTAGATTCAACGCTCATACAACAGGAAGTCATTGAATTGCTTGGCTCGAAAGCTGGCAAAGGTGAAGAAATTAAGCTCATTACGGAGCGAGCCATGCGTGGCGAAATGGATTTCGCTCAATCCTTAACCGAGCGGGTAGCTCTGCTGGAAGGTCTTCCAGCTTCGATCTTAGATGAGGTACGCGGTGAGATTTCCTTAACCCCGGGGGCCAGAACTTTAGTCACTACTTTACTAAAGCTTGGACATAGTGTTGGGGTCGTCTCTGGCGGATTTACCGATGTGATCGAACCGTTGATTCAAGAGCTCGGCATTAAGCACTATCGAGCTAACTCACTGGAGATAGAAAATGGAAGACTTACTGGCAAGGTAAAAGGTTCCATAATTGATCGAGCTGCGAAAGCTAAAGCTTTGCAGGAATTTGCTGCCCTAGAAGGTGTGGAAATGGCACAAACAATTGCTATCGGTGATGGTGCGAATGATCTAGATATGATTGCAGCAGCGGGTCTTGGAATTGCATTTAATGCCAAGCCAGCCGTTAAGGCGGCAGCTGATAGCAGTGTTAGCGCACCGTACCTTGATTCAGTTCTATATCTCTTAGGAATTACTCGTGAAGATGTGGAAGCTGCTGGCGGTAAACGCAAATAACTACAAGCGACAGGCGTGGATGTCGGTAACTAAAATCCCACGCGCTCCGATAGCCCATAGTTCATCCATCACCTTATTAGTTTCATTGCGCAAAACCATGGCGCGAACAGCAACCCATCCAGACTTCTGCAGCGGAGAGATAGTTGGCGATTCGAGTCCCGGTGTAACCGAACACGCTGCCTCAACCTTTTCGACCGGGCAATCGTAATCTAGTAGAACATATTGCCGAGCTGTAACTACACCTTGTAATCTGCGAACAAGAATCTCGAGTTCGGGTACCAATTCTTGATGAGGTCGTTTTATGACAATCGCCTCGCTAGTAAGTATGGGATCTCCAAAAACCACCAACCCAGCTTGACGGAGTGTGTTTCCGGTCGACACCACATCGGCAATAAAATCTGCGACTCCCAGTCTCACGCTACTTTCGACCGCACCATCAAGTCGAACCACATCCGCCGGAATGCCTCTATCTCTCAGATAGCGATCAACCAACCCTGGATATGCTGTTGCAATTCGCTTTCCAGAAATCTTCTCAAGAGAATATTGAGCTCCGGCGGGGCCAGCAAACCTAAATGTAGATGCTCCAAAGTTAAGTGCCAAGACCTCTTCAGCATCGGCTCCAGAATCAATCAGTAAGTCACGACCTGTTATTCCAGCCTCAAGCTCACCCTTGCCAACGTAAATAGCTATGTCACGTGGGCGTAGATAGTAAAATTCAACATTATTTGCGCTATCAATCAATACCAAATCTCGAGAATCAGATCTTTGGCGATAGCCGGCTTCCTTGAGAACTTCAATTGAGGAATCTGCAAGAGATCCTTTATTTGGAATCGCAATTTTTAACATAATATCCGTTCTATAGATAGCGATAAATATCGTTGAGAGTTAAACCTCTAGCCAGCATCAAGACCTGCAGGTGATAGATAAGTTGGCTAATCTCTTCCGCAAGCTCTTGATCACTCTCATGTTCGGCTGCCAACCAAACTTCTCCAGCTTCTTCCAGAATCTTCTTTCCGATCGCGTGAACTCCGGCATCTACTGCTGTAACTGTTCCGGAACCCTCAGGTCGAAGCTCCACCTTCTCTAGAAGTTCGCTCCAGAGGGATTCAAAAGATTTCATAGCTGAAGTCTATCGGGTGGTCGTACTTCGACGAGAACCTATATTGATTCAGAACGCAGAATTCTCCGCCAGGTGAGAAAACCCCAAGAAACAAAGGGCAGATATACCGCATATAGGGTTGCAGTTGGATAATAACCATTGGAAAAGGCAAACGGGACTCCTACAAGATCTACCGCAATCCATGCCAGCCAAAATTCAATATACCCACGGGACATGCCAAATGTTGCAAGAGCAGTGCCAGTGAAGATCCAGGTATCTACAAGCAGCCAATGTCCGGACTCCCCTAATACCCGGAAAACCGAGTAAGAAACTATAAAGAAGAACGCAGTTATTGGTATTGCAATCAACCGTTCCTGTGATGTCATCCAGCGAGGCGAAACCGCTATATGTTGAGCATTTCTATTGCGGTATCTCGCCCATTTGAACCAACCATAAGCGCTAACAGCTATAAGTAAGAGATTTCGACCTGCTTGCCCATAGAAGTTTGCATGTTGAGAAGAATCACCAAAAGCGAAAATCGCTCCGAGGAAGACAGTGACGAGAAGCCCATCCGCAATGATCCCTATTGGCCAAGCTAATACCTTGCGTCTTGCACCCAAAAATGCTGAAGTAAGCCCGAGTGTGACTCCTACTACTTCACGTAGCGCAACGTTCTGGGTATCGCTAAGCGGAATCGATGCATTAAAGAACCACTCCAATATTGAGCTGATTTTAGACATAAGGATCGAATCAACCAGTAGCCAAAGCGCGCAAAGTCTCCACCATAGCCGCAGGATTATCAGAGGTAAAGACTGCACTTCCGGCCACAAAGGTATCTGCACCTGCATTGGCTGCAGCTTCAATGGTGGCGGCCGATATCCCGCCATCTACTTGCAGCCAGATGGGGCGGTTTCCAATTTCTCTTCGTGCGGCTTCAATCTTAGGTAGCATCGATGAGATAAAAGATTGTCCTCCGAAACCTGGTTCTACCGTCATTATTAAGAGCATATCAATCTGCGAAAAATACTGAAGATAAGGATCTAACGGAGTATTTGGCTTCAACGCAATAGCCGCGCGAGCGCCATACTTTTTAATAGATGTGATTGTATTTTCAATATTGTGCGCTGCCTCAACGTGGAATGTGACACTAGCCGAACCAGCCTTCGCATACTCGGGAGCGATGAGATCTACCTGCGCCACCATTAAGTGAGAATCAATCGGAATGGGAGAATTCGAAATAATCTCTTGCGCTTGATCGAAATTCCAGGTCTGATTAGGAACAAATTTATTGTCCATAATATCGAGGTGAATCAGGTCTGAATTCTGCGCTATACGTTCAATCTCTCGTTGTACATTGTTGCGATCCGCATTCAGGATACTGGGAGTAATTCTAATCTCGCGGACCACTCCCCTACTCTACCTTTCTAAAAACCGCTAAGAACATAGCATCCGTGTTATGTCGGTGCCCCCACAGTGAAAGCGCGCCATCTCGAATAGCATCCGATAGGCCTTCTGGCAGGAAAGGAGCTAGGTCGACGAGTTGAAGGGTGGGGTATTTCTTTAGAATGTAGGCGACCTGCCCTGAGGTCTCAGCGAAATGAGGCGAACATGTTGCATAACCTAGATATCCGCCAGCATTGAGCACTTCAATTGAAGCATCGATAATCTCTCTTTGTAGTTCAAGTAAACCCGACAAATCCTTAAGTGTCCTTCGCCAACGAACTTCAGGTCTCCTGCGAAGAGCTCCGATGCCGGTACAAGGGACATCTGCCAAAATTGCGTCAAAAGTGCGGCCAGTCTCAGAGATAGCTCGAGCATCCCCAACTCTCACCGATCCTGTCTTTATTACTTGCTCTACCAGCTCTGCTCGTGCCTCGGAAATTTCATTGGCGAAAAATTCCTGGCCGTGTTCAAATGCAAATCGTGATAATAGAGCTGACTTTCCACCTGGTCCGGCGCAGATATCAAGAAGTGAAGTCACCTCTTTGGCGACATCGTAGAAAATGGAAGCAACTAACTGTGAGCCTTCATCCTGAACGCCAGCGCGCCTAGATGTGATGATAGGCAGCGATGTAGGTGCACCATCGAATCTCGCACCGTATTCCGAATATGCAACAGGTTCCGCTCCTAAGTCAACAAGATCCGATTGGGTGCTGTCTCCGGGCCAAGCGACAAGAGTTGGGCGTGCTGGGCGATTATTAGATATTAATTCAGCCTCGCATAGTTCAACATTTTTTAGTAAATCAAGATAGGCAGAGACAATCCACTCTGGATGTGAATGCTTTATGGCAAGGCGCCGAACTACATCCTGCTCGTTTTCTAGTTGCTTCAACCAATCAGCAAGAGATTGACTTACCAATTTGCGCAGTAGCGCATTTATAAACGCCCCTTGTGGCTCACCTAATCTATGGCGGGCAAGATCCACTGTGGCTGATACTGCGGCATGGTCTGGAATACGCATCGAGAGAATCTGATGTGCGCCTAATCTGGCAATATCTTGAACTTCATCATCGACGCTTACCCAAGGTCGGGAACTAATCAATGAAAATATATAGTCATAAAGCCCTTGCATACGGATTGTTCCGTAAACAAGTTCGGTAATGAACGATCTATCTCTCTCGTCAAGTTGCGCGTCCTCGAGTGCGCGGGGCAATATTAAATTGGAGTAGGCACCGCTTCGGTTGACATCTTCCAGGACTGATAAAGCGATTAATCGTGGTCGATCTGGCTTTGCTCGCTTGTAAGTGCGTGAACTACTCAAACTTGTCACCAGCGGTTATTCGTGCTCCATTAAGCCAGGAGCGTGAATCCATCCGAGGCTTTCCTTGAGGAATGCAGGTAGAAATCAGGAGCGCATTTGTAGCTGTGCCAACCAACAATCCCTGAGATGAAGCCGCTATTACACCGTGTGGAATCTGCTGGTCAGTCTCAATCGGTCCCTCAATCTTTAAAGTCTGCCCTCGAAAACTTGTCCACGCGCCTGGATTAGTTGTGAATGCTCGGATTTGAGCTGAAATTTGATCGGCCGGACGGCTCCAATTTATTCGACCTTCCTCTCTTGAGAGCTTATGGGCTCGAGATGCACCCTGTGAACTTTGTGGAGTTGGAGGCTCTCCGTGGCTGATCTTATTAAGCGCTATCTCAACTTGTTCCGGCCCCAAGAGCGCAAGCTCATGAAGCAACTCATCACTGGTAATGTCATCATCGATTGCGAATCGCGCCGATGAATAGATTGGTCCAGTATCCATCCCTGCATCAAGTCGAAAGACAGTAACCCCCGTGAATCTATCTTGGTTCTCTATCGCTCGCTGAACTGGGGCGGCTCCACGCCATTGAGGTAAGAGCGAGAAGTGTAGGTTTAAGAAACCATAAGGTGGAATCGAAAGAATATTTTCTGGAAGAAGAAGACCGTATCCAACTGTAATGACGCAATCAATCTCTCGCAGATGATCCGCTAAATCCTGAGCCTTTGCAACAGTTACGAGTTCAACGCCTCGTGCTGTCGCCCATTCAGAGACAGGTGTTGGAGTTAGTACTTTTCCTCTTCCTGCTGGACGACTAGGTTGTGAAAAGACTTTCACCAGGCAATGCTCGCTTTCAGCAACCCATTCGAGAGTCGGTATTGCCGAGATAGGTGAACCAGCAAAGGCAAGACGCATTAATTTCCTCTACCGAAGGTCGAATGCGGCGAAACTTTGATTGTTGGATTGATTCCCATCTCCTGAGCAAGCCCAAACCATTCAGCTTCACGAATGTCCTTCATCGCTTGTTTTCGATCTTCCGGAGATAGCCGGTCTATGAATAGTACGCCATCAAGATGATCTGTTTCATGTTGCAAGGCACGGGCTAATAACTCTGTTCCTTCTACTGTAATCGGTTCACCATGCATATTGAATCCCTTGGCAACAGCGCGCATTGCGCGAGGCGTAGGATAGGCAAGTGACGGAAAGCTCAAGCAACCTTCTTCACCATCTTGTTGTTCATCGCTCAAATCTAAGGTTGGATTGATGAGATGACCAATAGTTTCATCAACATCCCAGACAAAAACTCGAAGCGGCACTCCTATTTGCGGCGCTGCCAACCCGGCACCAGGCGCATCCAACATTGTGTCGATGAGGTCTTCTACAAGTTTACGAAGCTCCTTATCAAAATCAACTACTGGCGCCGCAGGTGTCACCAGGACTGGATCACCAAAAAGGCGAATTTCTTGAATCGACATGCCCCAAGTTTAATCTACTTAGTCGCAGTGAGCGAATAAGGAAATGCTCGGATTCGTATCATTGGCTTTTTTCCGAGGCTACGTTTACGCGAAAATTCCCGCATAGTTGCCAATAATTGTTTTTCAGATTGACTCTCTGCTGAGATTATCAATCGCGAAGTATTACTATCGAGGTCTACTGGGCCGAAGATGAGCGTTGATTGTGGCAGTGAAGCGCCAATCCCATTCTCCAAAGCGCTCTTGATTCGTGTAACTTCGTTTGTTGGTACATCTAGAGTGAGTGCCGAGTAGTAAGGAGGCAATTTCAAATCTCGTAGTTCCTGTAACTCTGAATGTATCAAAGGCACGGGATTCCACTGAAGTAATGCATTAACAAGAGGAGATCCTCGATCTTGAATCAAAATCGCTGGGGCACCTTCCCGCAATTGTGCGATAGCGTCAAAATATATGCCACGGACTCTCTCGCTGGACCGTAAATCAGGTTGACTTAAGAACCTGTTTCCCTCAAGAACAACTACTGCACTGTACCCATCGGGAGCTGTTGGCACCATACCCGGGGTGGCAAGAACTAACGAATGTCGATTAATGTGGAACTTTGGAGTATCGGCTGTACTTTGAACAACTTCAATCTTTGGAAAGAGAAGTCCTATCTCTTGCGCGAATCTTTCGATACCGCGGTGCGCAAGAAGGTTTTTCTTACTCCTACACCAAGCACATTGCCATTCTGGATATTTTTTATTGCAATGAGTACAAGCAATATCGCTTAATTTGGAAATCTTGCTGAGCGCTCCTCCACACTCGCATCGAGATATGGTTCGACACTCAGCGCAGCGAATTGCTTGCGCATATCCTTTGGCAGGCACGATCGCAAGTACTGGCCCGGTCATTAATGAAGTTCTGATAGGAGCAATGGCCAAAGAAGGTATAAGTTCGCCGCGTTGCTGCTCGAAAACTTTTACATTCATCTTTGCCCGAGCTGCGCGGTATTTTATTTCTCTCCTATCTATAATTCTGGCCATCTCTGCGCTTGGCGCATACCCCAAAAATTCAATAGCAACTCCTTCATGCAAAGCCCTCAGAAGGGCAATATCTCGAACATTCCAACCAGGATGCCTACGATCGTAATAGTGTTCAGATTGTTCATCGACTATGACCATATGAGAAATTTTGCGCATCGGAGCTAAAACCGCATTTCTTAAACCGATAGCGACATTGACATCCCCCGAAGCCACCTGTAAATAATTTCGATATAAATCACTCTTGCTCAAAGATGTATCCAAAATTGCGTGAGCGCGACCAGCAGATTCCAATGCTGCGGAAACTCTCTGCAAGGTCAGCGCTTCAGGAACCACTACAACTATCTTTGAACCTTTAGGTGCTCTTTCGATGCGACGGAGAATGAGTTCAGCTTTGCCAATATATGGCGGTAGTTGAAGGTACGTAACTTCGCCCTTTTTAACAACTTTAGATGTAGGCGGATAAATGGCTTCGGCAAACTCTTTTTCAACAGATATTACTCGAGGTGATATTGCAGCATCTGCGAAGTCATATGGATTGGAAATCCAACGTTCGGCAGCCGCTTGCATAGTTGCGATAAAGGCTGAGGAAATCATCGGAAATGGCGAAAGTGGTTTGATAACTTCTTTCAAGGTACTTATATCGCCATCTCTTCGATTGGTTACTAGTCCCTCTAAAGAGCGGCCCTGAAAGGGCACTACAACATAACTACCAACATCTACCGTCATCGAGAGCGCCTCAGGTAGATAATAGGAGAAAGGTTGGTCCAGGTGAGGAATGCTCGTCTTCACCCAAATATCAACGAGTGGCCTACTTATTGCTGGTATTTGTGGCGGCGAATAAGGTTCTGCCTTTAAGCGCAACTTCGTTGTCGCCATAAAAAACCTTTGGTTATGAAATTACTGATTGAAGTACGGAGATTCGATCAGTGCGCTCCCAAGTAAATTCAGGTAACTCACGACCAAAGTGGCCATACGCTGCAGTTTTACCGTAAATGGGACGCTTTAAATCCAAATCGCGAATGATTGCTGCAGGACGCAGATCGAAGACTTGCAACACGGCATCTTGAATTTTTGCTACGGGAACGGTCTCGGTTCCAAAAGTCTCAACAAAGACGCCAACAGGTTGAGCTTTTCCAATTGCATAAGCAACCTGAACCTCGCACCGACGAGCTAAGCCGGCTGCTACGACATTCTTTGCAACCCAACGCATGGCATATGCGGCAGAACGATCCACTTTGGAAGGATCCTTCCCAGAAAAAGCACCACCTCCGTGACGCGCCATGCCACCGTAGGTATCAACAATAATTTTGCGACCGGTAAGCCCAGCATCACCCATTGGTCCACCAATAACAAAACGACCAGTTGGATTGATCAGCGTTCTGAGATTAGCTTTGGGTAGGTCTACATCTGCAAGCACTGGCTCAATGACATACTTAATAATCTCTGGAGTGAGCTTTTTAGCTACATCAATCTCTTCGGCATGCTGGCTGGATATAACGATGGTATCGAGCCCAACTGCTTTATCTCCATCATATTCAATCGTAACTTGAGTTTTACCATCGGGACGCAAATAACCGAGTTCTCCGGATTTGCGAACGTATGAGAGTTGTAGCGCTAGCTTATGAGCTAAATAGATAGGAAGCGGCATGAGCTCCTTGGTGTCGTCACAAGCGTAACCAAACATTAGACCTTGATCACCTGCGCCTTGAAGATCGAGTGGATCAACAGCTGATGAAACTCGGTGTTCATATGCATCGTCAACACCTTGTGCAATATCAGGCGATTGAGCACCAATAGAGAGTGAGACTCCACAACTATTACCATCGAAACCTTTTACCGAAGAGTCGTAACCAATACCGATAACAGTATCTCGGACAATATTCATTACATCTGCGTATCCCGATGTAGTTACCTCACCAGCGACATGAACCTGACCAGTGGTGATGAGAGTTTCAACAGCCACTCGACTAGCAGAATCTTGACTTAAAAGTGAATCAAGAATTGCATCGGATATTTGATCGGCAATCTTATCTGGATGGCCCTCTGTAACAGACTCTGAAGTAAATAACCGCTTGGACATTGGCTTAACCTAACTTATCTAGTGCTTTATCAATGAGTATTTGTGCGAGTTTTTCCTTAGAAATTTCGTGAATTACTTCATCTTCACCGGAAATATCAATGATATGGCCGCTTGTCGTTGGCTGTCCGAATATTGCGCCGTTGCTGACATCATTGAGATAGATAAAGTCAGCCCGCTTGTGGAGAAGCTTCCTGCGTGCATTCTCTTGCGAATTATTTGCAGTTTCAGCTGCGAATGCACAGACAATTTGGTTCTTCTTATTAGCGGTTAGTGTTGCAAGTAAATCTGGATTAGCTACTAATTCAATAGTTGCGTAGAGATCTTTCTTGATTTTCTCTTCACTGACTTTTGCTGGTCGAGCGTCGGCTATGGCCGCTGCCATAAAGAGAAAGTCAGTCTCGCTAAAGTGTGACTCGAGTTGAGTCAGCATTTCTGATGCAGTTTTAACGCTTACAGTCTTGATATTGGGGTGATCAGGTTTTTCTGCATTGGCGAGGATTAATGTGACTTCTGCACCTCGCAGCGCCGCTGCTTGAGCTATCGCTATCCCCTGTCTTCCAGAAGAGAGATTGCCGATGTATCGAACTGGATCTATCGGCTCGCGAGTACCTCCGGCCGAAACGAGAACTTTCTTACCTATTAAATCTTGAGCGTATGTTACTGATTGGAAGAATTGAATAATATCTGCTGTATCTAGTAGGCGTCCTTTACCGAAGTCGCCACTTGTTAGCGCACCTTCACCTGGCTCTGCTATAAAGAATCCACGATCGCGCAAGGTTGAGACATTAGCCTTTGTCGCAGGATTGCTCCACATTGCGGGGTGCATGGCAGGAATAAGAACCTTGGGTGCACTAGATGCCAAAATCACGTTGGTAAGAAGATCGTCAGCTCGTCCCGCTGCGATGCGAGAGATGAGATCTGCGGTTGCTGGAGCAATCAAAATAGCTGATGTTTCGCGAGCTAATGAAACGTGACGTACTTGGTCAACACTTTCAAAGACTGATGAAGTAACAGGTCGCCCTGACAGCGCTTCCCAGGTTGCTGCACCAACAAAATTAAGACTTGCTGGAGTTGGAACCACGGTGACGCCATAGCCGCTATCTTGTAATCGGCGCAAGAGATCGCAGGCTTTATACGCCGCAATACCACCACCAACTCCAAGGAGGATTTCGCCGTGGCGATTCATGGAAAGGATTATGCGTTGGCTTCGAGATTTTCGATGGTTAACAAACCATCATTGATTTCGCGAAGAGCGATAGAGAGCGGCTTCTCGTGAACGTGGGCTTCGACAAGTGGGCCAGCATATTCCAATAGCCCTTCGTTGAGCTGAGAGTAATAAGCATTGATTTGGCGAGCGCGCTTTGCCGCATAGAGAACCAAGGCGTACTTAGAGCCAGCCTTATCGAGAAGTTCATCGATAGGTGGGTTGGTGATGCCATCGCTCTGAGTGCTCATGATGCTCCTTTATGACACACGGCTACTTGCGCCGAGTAGATGCCAATTCTATCAGGCGTTGAGCAACCTCTTGAACCTCTGTATTTACGACGACTTCATCGAAGAATGAGGCGGCTGCGAGCTCTTCCTGGGCTAGCGCCAAGCGGATGGCGCGCCGTTCAGGTGAGTCAGTGCCGCGTCCTTCTAACCGGGCCACTAACTCCTCCCAAGAAGGTGGTTCTAGAAAAACCAGAACTGCCTCTGGTGCTGCAGCGCGAATCTGCTTTGCTCCAGAAATTTCGATTTCGAGTAGAACATTTCTACCACTTGCTAACGCAGAAAAAACTGGAGCTTTGAGAGTGCCATATCGATTTCCAGCAAATTCTGCCCACTCTAAGAATTCCCCATCTGTCACTGCCCGATCAAATTGCTCTTGTGAATAAAACAGATAATCGACGCCCTCAATCTCATTAGGCCTTGGCGCGCGGGTAGTGGCAGAGACAGAGACCCAAAAATTATCAACGCTTCGCAGAGCTTTGGCAACTGTGGATTTTCCTACGCCGCCTGGCCCAGATAAGACCAGAAGCGAACCACGTTCCTGTGTTGATGGAATTTCAAACTCCTTTAGTAGCGCCAACCGTTGATGCTTTCCTAACCCCTGAATTCTACGTGACTGAGAGATATGCAATCTTTCTAAAAGCGAGGTTACTCTCACCTTTCCATACCCAGGGATGGAAGCGACAAGCTCGGAAACTCTCATTTTGGCAACCGCCGGAATGGATTCTGCTGCAAGGAAAACATCGGCAAGTGAGATATCGCCTCGTGATACCTTGGATTTGTATTGCGACCGTATTTGGCGCGACTCTTTCGCCTTTTCTAAGGCAGCCTTACGTTCAGCTTCAGAGAGATGCGGAACGCGATTCATAGACCGAGTGTAACTAGGATCAAAATTAGTCGAGGATATGCTCAGCTATTTCGAGTGCTGCTCGAGTCATAGCGCTTGCGCCGTCTTTCCAGGCTCCAGTTATTGGGCGTCCAATCACAACAAAACTTGCACCGCTCTTAATTGCATCACGCGGCGACATAGTTCGGACTTGATCGTCCCCACCAGAAGCGCCTGGCATACGCACACCGGGAGTAATGATGATTGGTTGATCGCCAACAGCTCCACGTATTGAAGCAATTTCTAAAGGAGAGGAGACAATCGCCTTTGCCCCAGCTTTAATCGAGAGTTGGGCGAGATTGGTTGCGCTCTCCAAGGCGTTATGTGAAAATCCAATGTCACGTACATCGCTGTCGGACAAAGATGTCAGAATTGTGACTGCAGTGATATCAACGCTAGGAGCTGCAGCCACTGCGGCCGCAATCATTGCGGCCCCTCCCGATGCGTGAACTGTGAGAAAACGGGGTCTAAGATCAGCAACACTTTCAGTGGCAGATCCGACCGTATTGGGAATATCGTGCAATTTCAGATCGAGGAAAATGTCAGAATCTGAGTTTTCGGTCACGGCTTTATAGCCATCGCGACCAAACTTCAGGAAAAATTCAAGCCCTAATTTATAGACAGAGACGGATTCTTGAGTAGCTGCAATCCATTTCTTTGCCGTCTCCAAATCTTTAGTATCTACAGCAAGAATAACGGGAGCTTTCATAGGTAACCTTTATCTAATTGCGATGCGCAAATCCTATTGCGCTCTTGATTGATGTAAATCCACGAGCTGCCAATAAGTCGCGTAATTCATTCTGGATGGTTGGGATTGCAGTTGGATTACCGAATGAGGCCGTTCCCACGGATACACCAGATGCACCTGCCAGAATGAGTTCGAGCGCATCACGGCCGCTTGCGACACCACCCATACCTAGAATAGGTGTCTGAGGAAGCGCTTCATGCACTTGATAGATCGCTCTCACGGCAACAGGTCTAATCGCCGGACCAGATAACCCACCAGTCTTGCCTCCCAAATGCGGACGCATCGTGTCGATATTGATGACCATTCCAAGAACTGTATTAATGAGGGCAAGACCATCCGCGCCAGCATTTACTACTCCCCGAGCAATTTCAGGTAAATTTGTCACGTCCGGACTGAGTTTGACCAGTATCGGCACTTCTCCCCCGATGGTCTTGCGAACATTATCTACCACTCGCTGTGAAGCGTCATAGTCGCAAGCAAAGACCAGGCCGCGATTTTCAACATTAGGGCACGAAATATTCACCTCAATCGCACTTATCCCTGGAACGCCCCTTAGTTTTCGAGCCAATACCGAATATTCGTCGGTAGTTTCACCGGCGATGGAGACAATAACGCGAGCCTTTTGCTCAATTAACCAAGGAACATCGTTAGCTAAGAATGAATCAATACCGGGCCCTTGAAGACCGATTGAATTGAGCATTCCGGAAGGAGTTTCAGCCATACGTGGAGTCGGGCGACCATGGCGTGCTTTATTCATAACCGACTTGGTAACAACTGCACCAATATCACGGAGCGGAAAAAATTGTGCTAATTCTTTGCCGCTTGACGCACATCCGCTTGCGGTAAAAATTGGTGCCGGGAACCAAGCGTTACCTAAGGTTGTGGTCATATCAACTAAATGTGGATCAACTGGAGTAAACATTTAAATACCTTCAGGAACTTTCCCGACAGTATCCCAACAGACCATTGCACCATCCATAACTGGTCCATCAATACACGAGCGTTTCATTGAGATTGAATTATCTTCATTGCGAACTGGTAATACGCAGGTCATGCATATCCCGACACCACAGGCCATCGACTCTTCCACCGCACATTGGTGTATGACATCGTGGGCAACGGCAATCTCGGTTATTGCTTTTAACATACCCATTGGTCCACACGAGTAAATAACATCAACTTTGCGATCGAGGATAATTTCTGCCAAGTTATCGGTAACTCTTCCAGGATCCCCCATCGAACCATCTTCAGTAACTATGGTGAGAGTGCTGACCGAGCGCTTACCTTCCATTGGGGCGTATATCTTCGCCCCAATGCTTGCACCCAACAACATATCGACGCGACATCCGCGCTCCTTGAGCACCTCTGCCAATCCAAAGAGCGGCGCGGATCCGTAACCACCACCTATCAGCAGCGCATTTATTGGTTCAGTGGGAATTCCAAATGAAGTCCCGAGTGGAGCGATAACGTCGAGCTCGGCGCCTTCAGGCTGCGCGCATAACCATTTCGATCCACTTCCGTGTGGAGCAATAATTAACTCTATAGTTCCGCCCAGATGGGGAGAGTCGCTTGTTCTGGAGATAGCAAAGGCTCGCCGCAAAACCATTTTGCTGGTGGGCCCACCTACGCTGATAGCAATGAAATTTCCTGGACGAGTACCTCTTACAAGATCGCCTACGCCAAGCAAGATTTGATGATACGCACCTACTCGTTTATTTGAAATAACTACAGCTGTTGCCTGGCGAGCATTTCGATTAATGGATGTCATGCCAACCACTCTTGGATAGGCTGGACTGACAATTCATTCTTATTAATTTCGCGAATACCTTCAACTGCAGCGTCAAAGCCGGCCGTTGTGGTGATAATAGGAATACTTCTTTGTACTGCGGCAGTACGTATAGCCCATCCATCAGCGCGAGTTCCGCGACCAACTGGCGTATTAATGACCAAATCGATCTCACCGGAATGTAGGAGATCGACAATAGTAGGTTCGCCGTCAAGGCCACGTCCCTCAGAATTCTTTCGAACTTGTTGTGTAGCAACGCCATTGGCAGATAGATAATTGCGCGTGCCTGCAGTAGTGAGAACCGTGAAACCTAACTCAATCAGCGCTTGGGTGGCTGCTAGACCGGACGCTTTATCTTTATCGGCAAGCGAGACAAAGACTCTTCCACTCTTAGGTAAAGGACCAAAGGCGCTGATCTGACTCTTTGCATATGCGCCACCAAAGTTATTTGCGATACCCATTACTTCACCAGTAGATCGCATCTCTGGACCTAGGATGGCATCTACCCCTCGACCGTCTTGGCGGCGGAAGCGATTCCATGGCAAGACCGCCTCTTTGACGCTCACACCGCGTGGCGTAAGCGCTTCACTCTCGGGTAATAGACCTTCCGCCTTGAGCTCTGCAATAGTTGAACCTACGGCGATGCGAGCCGCGGCTTTAGCTAGTGGGACTCCAGTAGCTTTACTTACAAAAGGAACAGTACGTGACGCACGCGGATTGGCTTCTAATACATAAAGTACATTCTCTGCCATCGCAAATTGAATATTGATTAATCCGCGGACACCGACTCCTTCAGCAATTTCTAAAGTAGCCCGACGTACCTCTAACCGAGCTTCCTCAGTTATTGTCATAGCAGGAAGTACACAGGCTGAATCGCCGGAGTGTATTCCGGCTTCTTCGATATGCTCCATGATTCCGCCTAGGAAAAGTTCTGCACCATCATAGAGCGCATCTACGTCGAGTTCGATAGCGGAATCTAGGAAGCAATCCACCAATACCGGGTGATCTGGAGTAATTTCAGTAGCTCGTGCGATAAAACTAGATAAGGCATCATCATCATAAACAATTTCCATGCCTCTGCCGCCAAGCACAAAGCTTGGTCTGACTAAAACTGGATACCCGATGCGTTGTGCAACCGCTTGTGCTTCGATCTCAGACGAAGCCATTCCGAATTCTGGCGCAACTAATTTACGGTCGTGAAGCAATTGACCGAAGGCTCCGCGTTCCTCTGCAACATTAATTGCATCCGGGCTGGTTCCTAAGATGTTGACACCAGCTGCCTTTAGTCCAGCAGCTAAGCCCAGAGGTGTCTGTCCCCCAAGTTGGGTAATGACACCTAAGACAGGTCCCGCCGCAGTTTCTGCGTGAATCACTTCTAGAACGTCTTCCAAGGTAAGTGGTTCAAAGTAGAGTCGGTCACTAGTGTCGTAATCTGTAGAAACAGTCTCTGGATTGCAATTGATCATGACAGTCTCATACCCGGCTGCTCTGAGCGTAAACGAGGCGTGGACGCAGGAATAATCAAATTCAATTCCTTGGCCGATTCGATTTGGTCCGGAACCTAAGATGATTACCGCAGGTTTTGTACGAGCGCGTACTTCACTCTCTTCCTCATAACTGGAATAGTGGTAAGGCGTATGAGCCTCAAATTCAGCTGCACACGTATCAACAGTCTTATATACTGGACGAACATTATGATGGTGGCGAATTTTTCGAACTTCATCTTCATTAGAATTTCGAAGTTGAGCAATCTGGGCATCAGAGAACCCAAAGGATTTTGCA
>CAZMBG010000005.1:0-27205 GCA_964564615.1 uncultured Candidatus Planktophila sp. | reverse complement strand
TGTGTGGCAAATGATCGAACGCGCGGATTCACCACCTACTTTCTCAACAATTGCTCGGAATAACTCGCGATTCTCTCCCCGTTGAATAGCCGCGACATCTGCGCCAATAAGCCGCACATTGTGACGCTGCAAAATACCAGCTTCATACATACCCATAGCAGCATTGAGAGCAGTCTGCCCTCCCAGCGTTGCAAGCACAGCATCTGGTCGCTCTTTGACAATAATCTTTTCAATGAATTCTGGCGTGATCGGTTCGATATATGTCGCGTCGGCAAACTCCGGATCGGTCATGATTGTCGCCGGATTGCTGTTGATGAGAATGACGCGAATGCCTTCCGCCTTGAGGACGCGACAGGCTTGCGTCCCGGAATAATCAAATTCACACGCTTGACCGATAACGATGGGCCCAGAGCCGATGACGAGCACACTCTTGATAGAAGTATCGAGGGCCATTAGATAGCTGCCTTTACTGGATACTTGCGCATTAACTCTACGAATTCATCAAAGAGGTATGAAGCATCGTGTGGGCCGGCAGCCGCCTCTGGGTGATACTGCACGCTAAAAGCTGGACGTTCCAGCAGTTCTAAGCCTTCAACGACGCCATCATTTAAGGAAAGATGAGTGACTCTCCCTGGTCCAAAAACTGTAGCGAAATTAGCATCGGTTGGGGCTTTAAGTGCGAAACCGTGGTTGTGTGCCGTAATTTCAACCTTCTGAGTCCGCCTATCAATTACTGGTTGATTGATACCGCGATGACCAAACTGAAGTTTATAAGTTTCGAAACCCAGTGCACGTCCGAGGATTTGATGCCCGAAGCAGATTCCAAAGACTGGAATCTCATCGATCAAAATATTTCTCACTAGCTCTACAGTGTCGTTCATAGTAGATGGATCGCCGGGACCATTTGAGAGGAAGACTCCGTCTGGATTAATGGCTTTAATGTCAGCAAAGGTTGAGTTGTAAGGCATTACGTGTACTTCTATTCCACGCTCTGACATATTGCGCGGAGTCGCGCCTTTAATTCCTAAATCAAGCGCAGCAACCACAAATTTCTTCTCGCCGACAGCAGGCACAACATAAGTTTCTTTCGTCGATACATCATCTGAAAGATATGCACCAGTCATTTGCGTCTGCTTCCGGACTTCAATGACCATTTCTTCTCGAGCTAACTCTTCCCCGCTAAAAATACCTACTCGCATCGCACCACGGTCGCGCAGATGGCGGGTGATTGCACGCGTATCTACGTGTGAAATTCCTACAATATTTTGACGAATCAGCTCACTCTCCAAATCGCCTTTAGCCCGCCAATTACTTGTGATGTGAGATGGGTTTCTGACAACAAACCCAGCTACCCAAAATTTAGCAGACTCGTTATCCTCTAGATTCACGCCGGTATTTCCAATATGTGGCGCAGTCATCACAATAACTTGCTTGTGATACGAAGGATCTGTGAGAGTCTCTTGATAGCCGGTCATGCCAGTCTGAAATACAGCTTCCCCGAAAGTTTTACCAATCGCTCCCCAAGATTTGCCTTCGAATATACGCCCATCGTCTAAAACAAGAAATGCCTTACCTCTTTGGACCGGTTCGATGGAAGTGTGGAACGTATTCATCATTAGGCACCTACCTTATGAGTGAAACGACCGTTGTAGATGGTAGCCACGACGGAAGCCCCAAATTCCATCCCATTAAATGGTGTGTTCTTGCTCTTAGAGGCTAATTCACTAGCCACAACCACCATTGGCTTGCCGGGATTAATTAGGGCAATGTGAGCGGGTTCACCGACCGCTATTGGTCTCCCCTGATTCTTATACCCACCAATATAGGCCGGGTTATGGCTCATTACCTGGGCAATATCAGCCCAAGACATGGCGCCGCTGGCAATCATGGTTTGATACAGGATTGGTAGCGCAGTCTCTAAACCAACCATACCGAAAGCTGCTGCTTGCCACTCACACTCTTTGCTCTCTACTGGATGTGGTGCGTGGTCAGTTGCGACGATATCAATTGTTCCATCAGCCAATCCCTGCCGTAGAGCAAGTACATCAGATTGCGTGCGTAGCGGAGGATTTACTTTATAGATTGGATCATATGTGGTTGCAGTTTCATCGGTAAGAAGTAAGTGATGCGGGGTAACTTCTGCAGTTACTCGCATTCCTTGCGCCTTCGCCCAACGGATAATCTCAACACCGCCCGCAGTTGTCACATGACAAATGTGCAATCGAGCTCCGACCATATGAGCCAATAAAATATCTCGAGCAATAATTGATTCTTCAGCGACTGCAGGCCATCCCTTAAGACCCAGTTTGGCAGAATATTCACCCTCATTCATCTGGGCATCAATCGTGAGTCGAGGATCTTGTGCATGTTGGGCGATAACACCATCAAATTGCTTGACATATTCCAGGGCTCTTCGCATCAAGAGCGGATCCGCCACGCACACACCATCATCGCTAAATACTCGTACCTGAGCCTTTGAATGAGCCATAGAACCAATGTCGGATAACTCTCTACCCTCCAAATTTCGAGTAACAGCACCGATTGGAAACACATCTACAAGTCCGACCCCCGCGCCTATCGATGCGACTTGTTCAACAATCGCTGCCGAATCTGCGACTGGAAGTGTATTTGCCATCGCGCTTACTGCCGTGAAACCGCCCTTTGCAGCAGCTAGCGATCCGGTCGCAATCGTTTCAGCATTCTCCCGACCCGGTTCACGAAGATGTGTATGGAGATCGACAAAACCGGGTAGAGAGATACAACCACTTGCATCGAAGACTTCATCCGCCGTCATTGATAATTCAGGAGCAATCTCTGTGATGATGCCATCGTTAATAAAGATATCGGCAACTTCCATTCCACGAATCGAAGACTGTTTGATCAAAATAGATGACATTGTTTACCCCTGGTTTCCTGCAACTAAGAGATAGAGGATTGCCATTCGGATAGCCACACCGTTGGCAACCTGTTCTACAACTACTGACTGAGCACTATCTGCAACATCGGCAGTGATTTCGAGACCTCGGTTCATTGGCCCTGGATGCATCACTATCGAACCCTTAGGTAGAAGGGCGAGCCGTTCACGATTAATTCCATATAAATTTGAGTATTCGTGTGCATTTGGGAAGAACATCTCTGACATACGCTCGAGTTGAATTCGCAGCATAATGACTGCATCGACGTGAGGCAGAACATCTTCAATCCTAGAAGAAGTACTTACCGGCCAACTATCTACAGCGTGTGGAAGTAGAGTGGGAGGCGCAACTAGAGTAACTGACGCTCCTAGTTTTGTAAGAAGAAGAACATTCGATCTCGCAACTCGCGAGTGCAGAATGTCACCAACAATGGCAACACGTATTCCTGCTAAATCTCCTCGACCATCTTTGAGATGCTTCCGAATCGTATATGCGTCCAGAAGTGCTTGGCTAGGATGTTCGTGGGTTCCATCGCCAGCATTGATAACAACGCCATTAACCCATTGACCTTGCGCCAATCTATGTGCAGCGCCGGAAGAGCTATGTCGAATGACAACTGCATCTGCGCCCATCGCTTGCAAAGTTTGAGCAGTGTCTTTGAGAGATTCGCCCTTGCTCAGTGAAGAGCCTTTAGCGCTAAAGTTAATAACATCCGCGCTCAATCTCTTAGCAGCGGCTTCAAATGAAATCCTGGTTCTGGTGGAATCTTCAGCGAATAGATTTACGATGGTCTTGCCGCGCAAAGTAGGCAGTTTCTTTACCGGACCCAGCGAAACCTTCTCCATTTCAGTCGCAGTATCAAGGATGGAGATAGCAAAGTCATACGAGAGGTCGTCGATGGAGAGAAGGTGGCGCATTACGCTTCACCGCCTTCCACAATAACTTCATCAACAGAATCGACTTCAGTGAGATGAACTCTCACTTTTTGATCTTGCGACGTCGGAAGATTCTTGCCGACAAAATCGGCCTTAATGGGCAATTCACGATGGCCACGGTCTATGAGGACTGCTAATTGGACTTTAGCTGGTCGCCCAATCTCACCTAATGCATCGAGGGCAGATCGAATGGTGCGCCCAGAGAAGAGAACATCATCGATGAGTACGACAGTGCGACCCTCGATTCCTAAGGTTGGAATATTCGTCTCCATTAATGGGCGCGGTGCTCTGATGCGCAGGTCGTCTCGATGAAGAGTGATGTCGAGAGTGCCGACTTCTATTTCGACGCCTTCAATTTCTCGCATAATTGCAGCTAAACGAAAGGCAAGATGAGCGCCTCGAGTAGGGATACCTAGAAGAGTAATGGATGATGAACCAGAGTTCTTCTCAAGAATCTCGTGCGCAATGCGGATGAGTGCACGCGCAATATCGCTCTGGGCAAGGGTAACTGCCATAAATTCTCCTTCCCTGCCTCTCTGGACAGGTTGTTAAAGGAACGAGCGCATCATAGCGCACTGGCGCTGGTTATCGAGAAATTGCCGGTTTTGCCGTAATTATTGCGCCTAAAACTCCGTGAATGAAGGTGGAAGATTCTTCTGTGGAGAGATCTTTGGCAAGAGCTATCGCCTCTGAAATCGCGACCGAGTCATCAATCTCATCCGCCCAGACAATCTCAAAGATTCCTAACCTCAGAATATTTCGATCGATGGTCGCTAGCCGGTCCATATCCCAACCTCGAGCATAGGTGACGATTAACTCGTCAATCTTTCGAAGATTGCTCACTATCCCTTCGAGCAACTCCTTGGCATACTCACGAATTGCTGGTACTTCATCGTGACTGGCAAGAAGTTCTCGGTTAGCCAGAAGCTCAAGCGAATTGGCGCCACGAATATCAGCTTCATACAAAATATCTAGCGCTTGTTTGCGCGCCTTACTGCGGGCGGACACGAATTAGTTGGCGCGGCCCAGATAAGAACCGTCTCGAGTATCAACAAGAACTACTTCATCTTGCTTGATAAAGAGTGGAACCTGAATCTGGATTCCGGTTTCAACTGTAGCTGGCTTGGTACCGCCAGAAGATCGGTCGCCCTGTAAACCTGGTTCGGTATATGTCACTTTGAGCGGAACAGAAGCGGCAAGTTCAATGTAGAGTGGATTTCCTTCGTGAATCGCCACAATCGCTTCAGTATTCTCCAACATATAGTTGACTGCCTCGCCGACAACATCTGCAGATATTGTCATTTGATCAAAATTAACGTTATCCATAAAGACAAAGTCGTCGCCTTCCTTATATAGGAAGTTCATTTCGCGCTTTTCTAGAATTGCAATGTCAATCTTTACCCCGGCATTAAAAGTCTTATCTACTACCTTTCCTGAAAGTACAGACTTGAGCTTTGTACGAACGAAGGCAGGTCCTTTACCAGGCTTTACATGCTGGAACTCGACTACTGTCCACAGTTGCCCTTCGATATCGAGAGTCATACCGTTCTTGAGATCGTTTGTTGTTGCCATGAATGGAACCACTTTTCTGCTATAGCTATTGGACATACGCCTACAGGCGCAACAGTCGGAGAGTTTACATTACAAATATGCGCTACATGGCGCGCTTGAGTGCGGCAAGCGCCAGCGCATATGAATCTGGTCCAAAGCCGGCAATTGTGCCGTTGGCAACCCCGGAAATTACGGAGGTATGACGGAACTCTTCTCGCGAGAGCGGATTGGAGAGATGGACTTCAATTAACGGAGCTTTGACCATCTCTGCCGCGTCTCGAATCGCATATGAATAATGCGTGAAAGCTGCCGGGTTAATAATGACCGGCGTATTGGTATCTGCCGCCTCATGCAACCAAGCAATAATTGTAGATTCATCATTACTCTGTCGAATGTCTGCTTCAAATCCAAGTGCTACAGCTTCACTATGTATAAATTCTTGAAGTTGTTGGTAATTGAGATTGCCATACACCGATGAATCCCTGATATCGAGCCGCGCTAAATTCGGGCCGTTGAGAACGAGAACCTTCATGAGAGAACCTTCTCATATGCGCTTCGAAGTTCATCCGAAGACACATCGGAGAGCCGCTGTAATCCGGAGTCAGAGAGTGCGACAAAGCGTAGTGATCCATTCCTACTCTTTTTATCCAGGCTCATAATGGCGTTGATATATTCGAAATCGTTTAAACCGATACTTGGAGGAAGAGAGACTGGCAGTTTATATTTTTGCAAAATATTCCGGTGGCGAGCCAGCGCTGCTTCAGAAATGAGGCCGCGTGCAAAAGAAATTTCAGCCACGAAAACCATGCCAATTGCGACACACTCCCCGTGACGCAATTGGTACTGCAAGTGTCTCTCCACCGCATGCCCGAAAGTGTGTCCATAATTAAGCGCCTCTCGAGAAAAAGACTCTTTGAAATCTACACCCACTACCCCAGCCTTAACTTCGACCGCCTTTGCGATCAAAGCGAGAATAAGATCCTCTGAATTAAGCATCTCTTCCACACTAAAGTCTTCACACATCAACAAAATTGATTCATCAGATATAAATCCACACTTAATAACTTCAGCCAAACCAGCAGAAATATCTCGAGCCGAGAGAGTCTTAATCCAGTGCGGATCAATCAAGACTGCAAGTGGAGAATGAAAAGCGCCAGCAAGATTTTTTCCATATGCAGTATTGATGGCAGTCTTACCGCCAATAGCAGCATCAACCATTCCCGCGACAGTTGTAGGAACGGCAATCCACGACACTCCTCTTAACCAGGTGGCGGCTGCAAAACCTGAAACATCAGTGACCGCTCCGCCGCCAACTGCAATGATCAGATCATTTTTAGTAAAACCTGATGCACCCAAGGTATTCCATAGTCGATCAAGGGTGGAGATGTTCTTTCCACTTTCTCCATCAGGAATCGGCTGATAAAAGACTTCAGTATCACCCAAATCAACAAATGGTTGTTCCTGTGTATCGGAATACACAACCAAAGCTCGAGTTGCCTGGGATGTGATTAATAGAAGTTCACTCTTCCAATCGCATCCTATGTGCACTGGATATCTATGCTCTGCCTCAACATTGACTGTTTTCATATACCCGCGCCTTTCCGATGAAGTTCGTAGGCAACTTCAATCTCATCGCACACAAGTGGGACTGGCTTCTCGTCTACATTGATGATGACATCTGCCAAGCTTTCGTAAATCGGCGCTCTCTCATTCATCAGCGCTTGCCATTGTGCTCGGGGGCTAGAAAGCAATAGTGGACGATCTCGATTGAAACCAATTCGCTCAGCAACATGGGCCAATGAGATCTTCAAATAAACGATAAATGACCCTGAAGCACGTACGGCAGATTGCGAATCTGGCGAAATGCAGGCACCTCCCCCGAGCGAAAGAACACAACTTTCACCTAAAAGAACTTCCCGAAGAACCTCTTTCTCCTTCGCCCGAAAATATTCTTCGCCATCCTCGATAAACATTTCAGAAATGGTCTTTTCTGCGAGCTTTTCGATAAGTTGGTCGGTATCTTTATGATCGAACTTAAATCTGCGGGCTAACTCAGCGCCTATCGTCGATTTGCCGGCCCCCATAGGGCCAATCAAAATAATACGTGGCGCCATAATTATTTGATAATGAGGTTTTCAAGATAGGACAGGTAATTGCGTCGAACTTCATCAACGCTATCTCCACCAAATTTCTCGAGTACAGCCTCAGCCAATACAAGTGCAGCCATCGCTTCGCCCACTATTCCAGCCGCTGGAACTGCACAAACATCAGAACGTTGATTAATCGCTTTTGCTGGCTCGCCGGTTAATACATCAACCGTATCCAGCGCCTTTGGAACGGTGGAGATTGGTTTCATTGCGATCGAAACGCGCAAGACTTCACCGTTAGACATTCCACCTTCGGTACCACCAGCGCGATCAGTTCTGCGCACAATCTTTCCTTCAGAGTTGCTCTCAATTTCATCATGCGCCACTGAACCACGGCGCGAAGCAGATATGAAGCCATCTCCAATTGCAACGCCTTTAATCGCCTGAATTCCCATCATGGCGGCGGCAAGACGTGCATCGAGGCGACGATCCCAATGAACATGTGAGCCTAAACCTGGCGGAAGGTTATACGCCAAGATTTCACAAACACCCCCGAGTGTGTCGCCGCTCTTCTGAGCATCAGCAATTTCGTCTTGCATCGCTTGCGATACCTCTGGAAATGCGCATCGAACTGGATCTTGATCTATTCGCTCTTGATGCGTCGGCTTTGGAAGTTCGTAACCTTCAGATACTTTCACTGCACCTATTTGAACAACGTGGCTAAAAATCTCAACTCCAATTGCCTGTTTCAAAAAAGCTCTTGCAATAGCCCCGAGCGCAACTCTGGCTGCGGTTTCACGCGCTGAAGCTCGTTCCAAAATTGGACGGGCATCACTAAAGTGATACTTCTGCATGCCAACGAGATCCGCATGTCCTGGGCGTGGACGAGAGAGCGCAGCATTACGTGCCAGACCTTCAATCTCTTCGGCTGGTACGGGATCGGCCGACATAACCTTCTCCCATTTTGGCCATTCCGAGTTACCAACTTCAATAGCGATTGGACCGCCTTGCGAAATTCCTAAACGAACCCCGCCTAGAATCGTAACCTTGTCTGCTTCAAAATTCTGTCGCGCTCCGCGACCAACACCGAGTCTCCGTCGAGCAAGGTCGGCATCGATATCAGTTGTGGTGATCGCGATATGAGCTGGTAGGCCTTCGATAATTGCTGACAGGGCCTGGCCATGAGATTCACCTGCTGTAAGCCAACGCATGGATATATTGTTGCAGAAAACGCACCTTATTCGCCTCATTAATGAGATGTGCGGCTCAGATAGCGAGACTCGCAAGAGTAATTGCGGCCATGATGGCCGGACCGACCGGAACCGGGCCTCTTAAGCGCCTGGCATATCGATAGATCAATATTGCCGCAAGAGAAGCAATGAGAGTTTCCAGATAGAGATAGGAGAAGAAGGATTCTCCTAGAAACCAGATTTGCACTACCAATAATTTAAAGTCCCCCATACCGAGATTGCTTACTAATACAAAGAGAAGGAGTGAAAATGAGGAAGCAATAGCAATAAAGATTGAGATCTGTTGGCGAAATGGAATTAGGCAAACTACGAAGAGCAGCAGGATGAGGTTTGGAATCCGATGATATTTAAAGTCAAACCACGAGATAATCGCAGTAAAGGCCAATAAGAGGGCGTTGAGCACCCAAGAAATTTAAACTTTTAACAAAATTAGGAAAAGACTGGACACCCTAGCTGATGGCTCTCGTAAGAATGGGTCGTACATACTCTGCAAGAGCCTCCTGGTCTAGTGTGTGATCGAGTGCATATTGGAGTTGATGTATCCCTTGATAGATAAGTAGTTCGAGTCCATTTATCACTTCTCCCCCACAGTCAGTCCAGCGAGAAGCCAAAACGGTGGGCCAAGGCTTATAAATCACATCAAAAAGTACAGGTAGTGAATCTGGTCTTACTGATTCAGCGAGTAAATCAGCAGCACCTGCGGGGGTTGTATTTACGACTAGATCATATTGTTTAAAATCTATGGCATCGCTCCAACGTATGTATTCGCATTGTGACTGGGTTACTGAATTTTGGAACTGGCTTTGTCTGGTGCTACTTCGACCCAGAACATCAATCTGTGCCACTTTTCCATCAAGTGCCGCAGCTACCGCCCGCGCAGTACCACCTGCACCTAAAACGAGTACCTGTTCCGGCATTACTGATTGGCTAGCGGATAGCGCCCCTAAGAAGCCAAAACCATCGGTACTCGTGAGATTCCAGCGTCCATTGCGGAGGTAAAGGGTGTTTGCTGATTGCGATTTAGTTACAACTTCATCGAGATCGACTCCTAACTGAATGGCTTCTTCTTTTAATGGCATCGTTAGCGAAAGATAATTGAAATCGGCCTTATTCAATGCGAAAAAACTGGAGAGGTTTCCACTTTCAACCTCTATGGCACGGTAACTGGCTTCGATTCCTAAAAATGAGAAGAAGGATGTGTGTAGTAGCGGCGAAAGTGAATGTTGGATTGGTGAACCTAATACAGCGCCGTTCAATTGGAACTCCTAAACTTCCCGGCTTTCAGGTTCTTCTTATAAAGACCCTTCCAGGTATTAAATTGAGAAAGATTATCTGTAAACCTGGTATCTCCAGGTGCAACCGTAATGAAATATAACCAATTGCCCGCAGCTGGATTAACAGCCGCCTTCATGGCAGCAGCGCCTGGATTATTGATCGGCCCCGGTGGAAGCCCATATCGTCGGTATGTGTTGTAAGGAGATTTGATCAGAGTGCTCTTTGTGCTTAAGAACATTGACCCACGGATGCCCTTTATATAGTGAACCGTCGAGTCAAATTGAAGCGGCATCCCGATCGCTAGTCGATTACGTATGACTTGGGAAATCTTCTGATAGTCCTGAACATTTCCTTCAGCTTGAATCAATGACGCCATTATTAATAACTGTTGTGCTGAAAATTTCTGACCATCAGCAAAGAACCCGGCTGCTTTTGCCTCCGCTATACCTCTCTCCATTAACGACCTGACAACATCAATCGCACTCGCCGTCGTATCGAGTGGATATTGAGCAGGAAAGAGCAATCCTTCTAGCGAAGTAAAGGGAGTTTGCGGAGATACTGTTTTAAAGGCTCGTATGACCTCACTCTTTAAATACCCAAGCTTGACCAAAGATGATTGAATCTCCGAGTTCCATTCACCTTCATAGATAATCAATAAGCTACCGTTACGTTTAGAATCGAGCAATTGGTCGAGTGCAAGCTTTGCGCAGATTCCGGTATTGATTCGATGCGAGCCAGGCGAGATAGACCCGGATCGATCATCATTAACAGCTACCCGAAAGAATGCCGCAGCGGATTTCACAACTCCAAGCGAGGCCAACTTCTGGGCTATCTCACTTCCACTCTCTCCATTTGAAATGTCGATAGTTACTTCTTGACCTTGAATATCAGTGGGTTTCGTGCACGGAAAATCAGGAGCTTCTGATACCCCTGGACGGAAAAAGTGGATAGATGCGATAGTCAAGAGAGCCGCCGCTACCCCGGCAAATCCTCGTGCAATATCTCGATTAAAGCGCAAGGCCGGCCTCCAATATTTCGACTGCCGCCATTGAATCGATTAATTCTCTCTGATCTTTACTATTTACTCCCGCCTGACGCAATTTTTTCGCCGCACTCGCAGTTGTCATTCGTTCATCTATATATGAAATAGGTACCTGGTATTTCGCTAACTCAGCGGCAAATTCTTCTACTTTCAATAAGGTAGAGCTTTCCTGACCTGATAAGTGCAATGGTCTACCTAAGTAAATATGAATAGGTTGATACTCTTCAAAGATCGCTTCTAGCCGAGTACGCCGCGCTTTATAAGGAATGAATGGCAGAGGTGTTGCAAGCAATTGATCTGGGTCGGTAATTGCAACGCCAATCCTGGCATCACCATAATCGAAGGCGATATGGCGACCGCGTTGCTTCATCGCTTTACGCTCCTAGTGATTGCGCCATTGCTTCGAGAGCTGCACCAATCTGAGCAGAATTACTTCCACCGCCCTGAGCAAAGTCATCTTTACCGCCGCCGCCGCCGCCAAGGATGTTTGATCCGATTTTTACAAGCGCGCCAGCCTTCGCACCCGCCGCCCGCGCTGCATCATTAGTAGCAGCAACTAAGACAGGTCGTCCATCACTTACGCTTATAAGCGCAATCACGGTAGGTTGAGATTGATTGCGCAATTCAAGGGCAATACTGCGCAAATCTTCACCTGATATGCCATCAGTTAAAGCCGCGCCGATATAGGTGAAATTTCCGATTATTCTTGCTTGCTCTGCCAGGCTCTTTACTTGCGCCAGAGCTTGGCTCGAACGAAGCGAAGCCAACTCTTTCTCTGTCTCTTTTAACTTATCGATGAGGCCATTTATGCGCTCAGGCAGTTCTTCTATACGAGCGCCTTTAATGAGGGTGGTGAGTGAATTAAGAAGTAAATGTTCGCGAGCCAAGAATTTATAAGCATCGACACCAACCAACGCTTCCACACGGCGAACGCCTGCTCCAATAGAAGATTCTCCCAGCAATTTAACAACTCCAAGTTGACCGGAATTACTGACGTGGGTTCCACCGCAAAGTTCACGCGCCCAATCTCCAACACTTACGACACGTACTTCATTGCCATATTTCTCGCCGAATAAGGCCATCGCTCCAATTTTTCTAGCAGCTTCTTGGCTCATAACTTCAGCTGTCACAGTTAAATTATCGAGAAGAATGGTATTAACTCGAGACTCGACCTCAGACAGAACTCCATCTGAAACCGCTCCTGTTGCTGGAAAATCAAATCTAAAACGCCCTGGTGAATTCTCGGAACCAGCCTGCGTTGCGGTCTCCCCAAGAACTTCTCTAAAAGCTTTGTGCACCATATGGGTTGCGGTGTGAGCTCGAGAGATTGCGCGGCGGCGTTCAATATCAATTGTTGCGTGCGCTTGCTCCCCCACTTGCACCTCACCAGCTATGACGCGACCTCGATGGATGGATAGACCTTTAACCGGAGATTGCACATCAGTAATGTCAATGATTGCACCATTTGCAAGAACGATGCGACCACCGTCTGCAAGCTGACCTCCGCCTTCTGCATAGAATGGCGTCGCGTCGAGAACAATTTCTACATCAGCGCCTTCTGAGGCACTCGAAACATTTGCGCCATCTACCAAAATTCCATTGATCTTCGAATCAGACTCTGAATGTGTATATCCCAAGAAAGTAGTTGTGCCGTACTGATCTGCAATCTTTCGATATTCCGAGACATCGGTATGTCCGCTCTTCTTTGCCTTAGCATCAGCCTTCGCCCGGTCACGTTGTTCCTTCATTAACCGCCGGAAGCCATCTTCATCAACTTCGAGACCGACTTCACGCGCCATTTCTAAAGTGAGATCAAAAGGGAAACCATATGTATCGTGAAGCTTGAAGGCATCTTCACCGGCAAGGGAGGTGTTCGAACTCTTCTTTGCAGCCGTTGCCGCCAAATCGAAGATTTGCGTACCGCTCTTCAACGTTTGCAAGAAGGCATCTTCCTCGTTCTGGGCAACTGCCAAAATTCTATTTTGATCAGAAACCAGCTCTGGATACTGAGGACCCATCGCACCAATTGCGGAAAGTGTGAGCTCCTTCATCACCGCATCATTTGTACCAAGTAGGCGCATATTACGAATTGTGCGACGCATCATTCGGCGTAGCACGTAACCACGACCTTCGTTTCCAGGAGTTACCCCGTCTCCAATTAACATTGCAGCAGTACGCGCGTGATCGGCAATTACTCGAAGTGAAACGTCGCTCTTCTCTGCCGATCCATAAGTAACACCAGATAACTCTGTTGCCTTAGAGAGAATCTGCATTGTGGTATCAATTTCATAGATATTTTCTACGCCTTGAAGCAGCGCAGCCATTCGTTCTAGACCTAATCCAGTATCAATACTTTTAGCTGGAAGTTCTCCTAAAATTGGGTATCCATCTTTTCCGCCGCCAGCGCCGCGCTCATTCTGCATAAAAACGAGATTCCATACCTCTAAATAACGGTTCTCATCTGCAATCGGTCCACCATCGACGCCATATTCTGGCCCGCGGTCGTAATAAATTTCCGAACAAGGTCCACACGGACCTGGTACTCCCATTGACCAGAAGTTATCTGCCATATCACGGCGCTGAATTCGATCGAGTGGGACACCAATCTTCTTATGCCAAATGTCGGCTGCTTCATCATCATCCAAATAGACAGTGACCCAGAGTCGATCTTCTGGAAAACCATAACCACCATCGGCGATAGGTTTCGTCAGAAGTTCCCAGGCAAGAGTAATTGCGCCTTCTTTAAAGTAATCACCAAAGGAGAAATTGCCGCACATCTGAAAGAAGGATGCATGGCGGGTTGTCTTGCCTACTTCATCAATATCGAGAGTTCGGACGCACTTCTGCACCGACGTTGCTCGCTTATATGGAGGCGTTACTTCACCTAGGAAGAAGGGTTTAAATGGAACCATGCCAGCATTAACCAAGAGTAGATTGGGATCATCGGCAATAAGCGATGCAGATGGCACAACGGTGTGATTTAGCCCCAATGAATTTCCAGATTCAAAGAAGGCAAGCCAACGAGAACGAATTTCAGCGGATTGCAATTTACGTACTACTCGGCTTTCTTCTTCTTGCGACCTTTAGCAGTTGTTGCTGCCGAGATAAGAGCGCCGGCAACTTTAACTGCTGGTCCACCCTTATCGATAAAGCCGGTTGTTGCATCGGAGACCTTAGTCGTTACCTCTTCCACATTCTTGGTTATGCGAGCAAAGCTCTCAAGCGGGCTGTTGATTAAATTCAAGGTTCGGGCAGATTCTTCCAGGATCGGGGCTGTATCTTCGGTGAGAAGTTTGAGTGAAGATGACGCCTCATCGACTAATTTTCCCACTCTAATTACTGCGTAAGCGATTGCAATAGCAATAATGAAGAGCGCGAGCGAAGCAATGATTGTTGCAATGCCACCTGGTCCCATGTTTCTAGCCTACCTTTACTTATCTTCGGAAGGCTTGAAATCGATAGCAGCCTCTTTTCGTTGCGCAGGAGTAATGGGTGTCGGCGCTCCAGTTAAGGGATCTCCGCCGCTAGCCGTCTTTGGAAAGGCGATGACCTCGCGAATCGAGTCAGCTCCAGCTAAGAGGGCGCAGACACGATCTAAGCCAAGGGCGATTCCACCGTGTGGAGGAGGACCATAGTTAAAAGCCTCGAGTAAGAATCCAAATTTACTCTGAGCTTCTTCATCGCTCAAGCCAATGACAGAGAAAACATCTCTTTGGATGGCTCGGTCATGGATACGAATTGAGCCGCCACCTAGTTCGGTGCCATTGAGCACAATGTCATAGGCATATGCCAAGGCGCTCGCCGGATCTGTCTTAAAGGTAGCGGCATATTCAGGTTTTGGTCCAGTAAAGGGATGGTGAACTGCAGTCCAACCGCCATCATCAGTTGGTTCAAACATGGGTGCATCTACAACCCAGAGGAACTCCCACTTTGAGTTGTCGAAGAGATTGCACCGTTTTCCAATTTCCAGACGGGCTGCGCCTAGGAGCGATTGCGATGAGGCACGATCTCCGGCCGCAAAGAAGATAGCATCGCCAGCCTTGGCGCCGACCAGCGCTGCAATTCCAGTTTGCTCTTCCTCAGAAATATTTTTGGCGACCGGACCACCAAGAGTGCCATCTGCATTTACCAGAATATATGCGATGCCTTTCGCGCCCCGAGCCTTCGCCCAATCCTGCCAAGCATCTAATTCACGGCGAGGCGAATCTGCACCACCTGGCATAACTACAGCGCCTACATACGGCGCTTGGAATACACGGAATGGTGTTGCGGCAAAGTATTCGGTTACCTCTACTAGTTCATTACCAAAACGTAAATCTGGCTTATCTGAACCATAGCGAGCCATTGCATCTTTATATGTCATATGCGGAATTGGAGTTGGAATATCGTAACCAACCGCTTCTTTCCAAATCTTCTTCACAATTTTTTCAGCGATTGCGATGATGTCTTCCTGATTGATAAAAGACATCTCAATATCGAGTTGGGTAAATTCAGGTTGGCGATCGGCGCGAAAATCTTCATCTCTGAAGCAACGAGCGATTTGGTAATAGCGTTCCATGCCCGCAACCATGAGAAGTTGCTTAAAGAGCTGAGGTGATTGCGGCAATGCATACCAACTGCCCGGTTGTAAGCGAACTGGAACCAAGAAATCGCGCGCACCTTCTGGGGTAGAGCGAGTCAAGTACGGAGTCTCGATCTCTAAGAAGGATTCTTCTTCCATGACTCGGCGGATAGCCGATGTCACCTTCGAGCGAAGGCGCAGATTTGATGCTGGCTTTTCGCGACGTAGGTCAAGATAGCGATACTGCAGTCGAACTTCTTCACTGATATTGATATCGCTTCCCGCTTCGATAGGGAATGGAAGCGCTGCTGCCTCTGATAGAACGATAACGTCTGATGCAACTACTTCTACGGCACCGGTTGGAACATTTAGATTTTCGTTTCCAGCTGGACGAAGTCGAACTTCACCCTTGATATTGAGACACCACTCGGCACGTAGCGCTCCAGCGATAGCCTCATCGCTGATGACCACCTGCACAGTACCGGTGGAATCGCGGAGATCGATAAATGCAACACCGCCATGATCTCTACGTCGAGCCACCCAACCGGCCAAAGAGACTTGGGTTCCGGCATCGCTGGCTCGCAATGAACCAGCATCATGTGTGCGTAACATTATTCTATCTCTTCAATCTACTCAGAATTTGTAAATTTCTTCTACTCTTTGTTCGGCGCTAGGGCTGAACTTAACTGGTCTAGTCTAACCGAGACCGAAACCCCGTCTGACATTCGTTTTAATTCAGCCGAGGAAGTGGCCAGCTCACTCTCCCCTAAAACCAGGACATAACGAGCACCGCTCTTATCGGCCCCCTTCATTGCACCTTTGAGCGAACGATCGCCAAATGCAACTTCGACAGTAAATCCAGCGCTGCGAACTTCGTCGGCCAATGACAAACATCGCTGCTTGGCACTTGCTCCGAGTGGAATGAGATAAAGATCTGAGAGAAATTCTGTTGTAGGTACTGTGTTTTCAGCTATCGCAGCTAGAAGTGCTCGATCAACGCCAAGTCCAAAACCGATACCAGAGAGGCTCTGTCCGCCAAGGACTTCCATAAGTCCGTCATAACGGCCGCCGCCACCAATACCACTTTGGGCACCGAGATCACTATGAACAAATTCAAAGGTGGTGCCAGTGTAATAATCCAATCCGCGCACCATTCTTGGATTAATGACGAAGTCGATATTGAGAGCCCGGAGATAACTCTGCACTTGGTCAAAATGCTGACGTGAGTACTCAGATAGATAATCTAGGAGCAGCGGCGCATTACTCATTGCGCTTTGAATCTCCGGTCTCTTATCATCAAAAAGTCGAAGTGGGTTGAGCGCTGCTCGAGCCTTCGTTGCTTCATCTAAATTGAGAGTACTGATGTATGCGAGTAGATCGACTCGATGAGCCGCTCGTGATTCAACATCCCCAAGTGAAGTGATATCTAATCGATAATTCTTCAAGCCTAAATTCTTGAACCCACGGTCTGCAATCGCAATTACTTCAGCATCGAGAGCGGGATCATCTATCCCAATCGCTTCGATACCAACTTGGTAAAACTGACGATAACGACCGGCTTGTGGTCGCTCCGCACGAAAGAACTGTCCAGAGTAATAAACTTTAACCGGTAGCGCACCCCGATCAAGATTATTCTCAATAACAGCTCGCATTACTCCAGCGGTACCCTCTGGTCTCAAAGTGATAGAGCGACCGCCACGATCTTCAAAGGTATACATCTCCTTAGAGACCACATCGGTAGATTCGCCGACTCCCCTGCTAAAGAGATTGGTATCTTCGAAGACCGGCAACTCCATAAGTTGATAACCGGCAGACTTAGCTGGTCCGATAAGAGTTGAACGCACCCATTCAAAGGCTGATGACTCTGGTGGGAGATACTCTCTCACTCCCTTAGGAGCTGCGATCTTCTCATTCTTCATAGGCGGAATTCTTTCAGATAAGGGTTATTTTTGCGCTCATATTTAATGGTTGTCTCATCGCCATGCCCTGGCAATACGCGAATATCATCAGGCAACGTCACCACCTTCTTCTTCAACGTCTCTTGCATTGCTACTGAACTTCCAGTTGGTAGATCCGTGCGACCAATACTTCCAGCGAAGAGCACATCTCCCGAAAGTAGATACTCATCGTTGATGAGAAACATTAAACTCCCTTGAGTGTGGCCAGGTGAATGAATCGCTTTGATTCTCATACCTACAAACTCGAGTTCTTCGCCATCTTTGAGCGGGCGAAGTTTTTTTGGTGCCGAGAACGAATACTGCGAGATCATCTCTCGAAAACTTTCTCCATGAACACCAGCGGGGTCTGCAACAAATCGTAAATCTTCCGGGTGTATATAAGCCGGAATATCGTAACCATCGGCCAGCGGCGCGACTGAAAATGTGTGATCAAGATGGCCATGGGTCAGCAGCGTCGCAACTGGTTTATAGCCAAGCTCCGATATCCAACTCTCAATTTCAGGAGCGAGCGACGATGGTTGCCCTGGCCTAGTAATGTCAGGCATTCCGGGGTCGACCACAATACATTCGCTGCCTTGGCTGGCGGCAATGACCCAGCAATTGGTAGCGAACATTGGTGCCACCACAGAATGTATGAACATGACCCCCGCCTCTCCTCTCGGCCACGCGTAAAAAGCCGATTTATACAACTTTCACGGATGAGAGTACCTTTACCTCTGCAGTATCGAAGGACACCACCATAACGGGAGGCTCAAGGCCGATCGCGCTGAAAGGACATCATGACCGAAAACCACAACCCATCAGAGTTAGCCAAGACACATCAGGTACCTAGCGCTGCATCTGCCTTGATTGGAGATCCAGCAAGTTTTGGTCGAGTAGCCGAAGATGGCACTGTCTACGTCCGTACTTCTACTGGTGAAAAGGCTGTGGGTTCGTACCCTGGCAAGAGCGCCGAAGAAGCGCTCCAGTACTTTGTTCGTAAATTTGAAGTTGTGGCTTCGGAGGTAGCGCTCACCGCAGCTCGCATTACCTCTGGTGCAATGGTTCCACAGGATGCTTATGAAGCCGTTCGCAAATTACGCCAGCAAGTCTCCGAACTCAATGGCGTCGGAAATCTAGAAGCTCTTGCAATCTCGGTAGAACAGATTGAGCCACTCATTGAAGGCCACCGCGAAGCCTACGAAGCCAAGAAGGCGGCTGAGAATGCTGCCAAGGCAGCGCGCCGCGAACAAATTATTGCCGAGAAAGAGAAGATTGTCGCTGAAGCAGAAAGTTTAGCTCTCTCTGAAAGCTGGAAGAGCACTGGCGATCGCCTAAAAGTTCTGCTCGATGAATGGAAGGCAGCACCTCGCCTCGACAAAACAACCGATACCGAATTCTGGAAGCGTTTTTCCGCATCTCGTAACAAATTCGATAAGCGCCGACGTCAACATTTCTCTCAATTGGAAACTCTCTCAGCAAAAGTTTCCACTGAGAAGGAAGCCATCATCAAAGAAGCAGAGAGCCTAGTGAAAAGCACTGATTGGGTAGCTACTGCTCGCAAATTTAAAACACTTATGGATCAATGGAAAGCTGCCGGCCGCGGAAAGCGAAGCGACGACGTCAAACTTTGGGCTCGATTCAAGGCGGCACAAGATGCATTCTTTGCAGCCAAGAGTGCAGATCTCGAAAAACGCGATCAAGTAATGGCTCAGAATCTTGTGAAGAGAGAAGAATTGCTTCCCAAGATTGAGGCGATTCTGCCTTTTACCGATGTCAAAGTTGCCAAGAGCGCCTTCCGTGAAATCATGCGCGAATGGGAAAAAATTGGTATCACCCAACGCGATAAGCGCGCTGCACTTGAAGCTCGAGTAAAGGTAGTTGAGGATGCGATTAAGAGCGCAGAAGCCGAACTCTGGCGCAAGAGCGATCCTGGTGCAAAAGCTCGCGCATCAGAAGTTGTTGCTCAATTGAAAGAATCTATTGATTCTTATGAGAAGGCGGCTACAAAAGCTGATGCAGCCGGAAATTCAAAGAAGGCTCAAGAGGCGCGTGACTCTGCCGCCGCTCGCAAAGTTTGGCTTGTTGAAGCCGAGAAACATCTCGCTGAATTCAACTAAGTTCGATAGACGTCGTATACGCCTTCCACATTACGAACTGCACTCAGTACCGAATCTAGGTGGGTGGCATCTGCCATCTCAAAGGTAAACCGAGAGATAGCCACGCGATCTTTCGAGGTACTCACTGCAGCAGAGAGAATATTGACATGTTGTTCAGATAAAGCTCTGGTCACATCAGCTAAGAGTCTAGATCGGTCGAGCGCTTCAACCTGGATATTAACCAAGAAGATACTTCCCGCTCCAGGTAACCACGAGACCCCAACTATTCTCTCCCCTTGGTGAGCCTGCAAATCTGCGCCGTTGACGCAATCATCGCGATGGACCGAGATTCCTGATCCCTTGGTGATGAATCCAATGATTGCGTCACCCGGCACTGGAGTACAACAGCGTGCCAATTTCACCAATACATCATCAACACCCTCAACCTTAATTGCGCTACTGGTGCGTCCAGCCACAAGTGGAGCTTTGGGAATTACCTCAAGAGTTGGCTCTGGGTGAGAGTCATCAACACCAAGAGCTGCTGTTAATTTCTCAACGACTGACGCGGCGGAAACATGGCCATCACCGACAGCGTTATAGAGAGCCTCGATGTCGGCATAGTGCATTTCGTGTGCCAGTTCAATAAGTGAGTGACCAGCAAAAATCTTTTGTAGCGGCAGGCCAGCTTTACGCATTTGACGCGCAATAGATTCCCGTCCTGCATCTATCGCCTCTTCCCGACGTTCTTTTGTAAACCACGCCTTTATCTTGGAACGTGCTCGAGGGCTTTTAACAAAATTGAGCCAATCTCTACTTGGGCCAGATAGCGGTGATTTATTGGTGATAATTTCTATAACATCGCCATTGGCTAACTTAGACTCCAACGGCACCAATTTTCCGTTTACTTTTGCCCCAGCACAATGCAATCCAACATCGGTATGTACAGCAAAAGCAAAATCAACAGGGGTTGATCCACCTGGAAGAGCGATCACACTACCTTTTGGCGTAAAAACAAATACTTCTGGTGAGCCAAGATCAAAACGCAAGGCCTCCAGAAACTCGGATGGATCTTCAGTCTCCTTCTGCCATTCATGCAATTGTCGCAACCACAACATATCTGGAGACTGAGCATCTCCCCCGCCTTGTTTATATTTCCAGTGCGCAGCAATACCGAATTCAGCTCGAGAGTGCATATCGTATGTTCGAATCTGTATCTCAATCGCCTTACCGTTGGGGCCAATTACTGTTGTGTGCAACGATTGATAGAGATTGAATTTAGGCATTGCGATGTAATCTTTAAATCGCCCTGGAACCGGGCTCCAACGAGCGTGAATTGAGCCGAGCACTGCATAGCAATCTCTAACATCATTTACCAGAACTCTAATTCCCACTAAATCATAAATATCATTGAAGTCTCGTCCGCGGACAACCATCTTTTGATAAACGCTGTAATAATGCTTCTTTCTACCAGTGACAGTTGCATTAATTCCATCTCGAACCAAATCTTCTTCCACCGCAGAAATGACCTCAGCAGTGAGAGCATCTCTGGAAGGTGACCGCTCCGCTACGAGTCGTTTAATCTCTTCATACTTCTTACCTTCAAGGATTTCAAAGCTGAGATCTTCAAGTTCCCATTTAATGGCATTCATACCTAAACGATGCGCAAGCGGTGCATAAATGTCGAGAGTTTCTCGCGCCTTCCTAGTTGCGCTTTCTCCACTGACATATCGCCAGGTGCGAGCATTATGAAGACGGTCGGCCAACTTAATGACGAGTACTCGAATATCTCGCGACATCGCTATCACCATTTTGCGAACGGTTTCAGCCTCTGCAGTTGGACCGTACGCTAATTTATCGAGCTTGGTAACTCCATCAACCAGATTTGCTACCTCTTCACCAAAATCTCGGCGAAGTTCACTGAGCGAATATGAAGTATCCTCAACTGTGTCGTGTAAGAGCGAGGCAACAACCGTAGTTGTATTGAGCCCAAGCTCAGCCAGAATTTCAGAAACAGCTACGGGGTGGGTTATATATTCTTCGCCCGATTTGCGAAACTGACCACGATGAGCATTGTTAGCTACTTCAAATGCTTTCTTTACTACTTCGATATCAGGGTTTTCGTAATGCTCTCTTAAAGAGCCCAATAAGGGCTCAATGAGAGATACATCAGCCATTTAAAGAACTACTTACGACCCTTGCGCTTTGGTTGATTGCGCGGGCCACGACCTACGCTTGGACGAGCTTGAACGACAGCCGGGGCGGCAACTGAAGTTCCCGCTGCAACTGCAGCTCCCCCACGTGCCTCTACCCGCTTAGCCAATGCGATCATTGCTGGCTCCTTCTCGCGAAGCTGGGCAAGGAATGGAGGTGCAATAAAGATCGAGGAGTAGGTTCCAACTGCGAGACCGATAAAGAGCGCAAGTGAGAGATCTTTGAGCGTTCCAGCTCCGAGTAACCCTGCACCCACAAAGAGAATGGATCCAACTGGTAGCAACGCAATGATCGAAGTATTTGCCGAACGAACCAGCGTTTGATTGACCGCCAAATTGGCCGCATCTGAATATGTTGTCTTGCCAGTTGCAGTAATCGAACGGGTATTTTCACGAACTTTATCGAAAACAACTACCGTGTCATAGAGCGAATAACCCAAAATAGTGAGGAAACCAATAACCGTAGCCGGGGTAACATCAAATCCGACCACCGCGTAAATTCCTACGGTGATGAAAACGTCGTGCACCACAGCGACAATTGCGGCAATCGCCATCTTTGGCTCAAAGGCCATGGCAAGGAAGATGACCACGGCTAATAGGAATGCGACCAATCCATATAGGGCTTTCTTGGTGATCTCCTTACCCCACGATGGCCCAACTAATTGAGTGTCAATTGATTCGGGTGTCACATCGAACTTCGATGTCAAAGCGTTTTCCACTGCCGTGTTTTCGGCCGGAGTAAGTGATCCGGTCTGAATTCGTACCTTCGAGTCGCCAATCTTTTGGACGATGACTTCGCCAGTGATTCCAGCAGAAGTAACAGCGCTTCGTGCATCCGCAATCGATATTCCAGATTTATTGATGGTGTAGCTCGAACCACCTTTAAACTCAATACCGAGATGTAATCCCTGAATAATCAAAGCAGCCAGCGAAATTAGAATAAAAATCGCCGAGATGCTGTACCAACGACGACGGTTACCGATGATATTAAATGACTTTTCGCCAGAATAGAGGCGAGCGCCTAGTCTCTTAGCCATTCCTTATGCCTCCTCTGATGAATCAAGACCGATACTGTGACGGGAAAAGCCAGAAGCGCGGTGGCCAGAGGCAAAGAATTGACGATTAGCCAAAATAGTTAAAAGTGGCTTAGTGAAGATGAAAACCACCAACAAGTCGATGATTGTTGTTAACCCAAGAGTGAAGGCGAAACCACGTACTCCACCGACAGTGAAGAAGTACAACAAAACTGCAGCGATAGCAGAAACCATATCAGCGACGATGATTGTGTGGCGGGCGCGCTTCCATCCAGTTTCAACAGCAGTGCGCACGCTGCGCCCTTCTCGGATTTCATCACGAACGCGTTCAAAGTAAACAATGAAGGAGTCGGCGGTAATACCAATAGCAACAATGGCACCAGCAATACCGGCCAAAGTAAGGGTAAAGCCAATATTTTTACCGAGCACGAGGAAGGTGAGATAGAGAAGTGCGGTTGCAATCACAAGTGATCCAACAGTCACAATGCCGAGAGCTCGATAGTAAAAGAGCGAGAAGATGACAACCAATAACAGTCCAAGAGCGCCCGCCAATAAACCTGCGTGTAATTGATCAGCACCGAGGGTTGGAGAAACTTGTTGTACTTCACCGCGATCAAATGAAAGAGGCAGCGCGCCATACTTCAATACATTTGCCAGGCTGGTCGCATCTGTTTGTGTGAAATTGCCGGTGATACGAGCATTACCTGAAGGAATTGCTTCAGTGATGCGAGGTGCGGAATAAACCAACCCATCTAGAACAATGGCCACTTGATTTTGCGGCGCAGCGAGTGATGTCACACGATTTGTGAGGGCTGCGAATGCGGATGTTCCCTCACCATTAAAGGTAAGAGATACCTCCCAAATGTTTCCACCCTGAGTATCTAGACCTGCTGCGGCTTTTGAAATTTGACGACCAACAACTTCAGCCGGAGCCAAAATATATTTTGAACTTCCAGTGCGATCACACGCGACGATAGTGTCACCAGGAGCGTCAGCTCCTGTACCTTGGCGATTTGCCGCATTGGTGCAATCAAGAGCTGCAAATTGGGCATTGATAGCATCGGTGACCCCACTTACAGGAGTCGCAGTATCAGAGCCAGCACCAGAACCACCAGCTGCCTCTGCAAGCACTTGTCGGAATCGAAGCTCTGCTGTTTGACCAACGAGGTTTACAACTTCTCTTCCCGAATCTCCAGGTACCGAAATCACAATTTGACGATTCGCACCGCTACCTTGGGCAGTAACTTCACTCTCTGCAACTCCAAGTGAATTAACACGTTGACGAATAATCGAAACTGCTTGATCGATCGCCTCTGAAGTCACCTTATTGGAATCATTGGAAGCGCGCGGCTGCAAAGTAACACTGGTTCCTCCGCGCAGATCGAGACCGAGTCGGACAGATGTAGCGCCCTGGACTAAAGCTGTCACAAGAAGGCTGAGGATAAGAACAGCCAAGATAGCCAGCGAACGACCGGGACGTCCATTGCTCTTTGGAGCTTTGATAGGTGTGGACATAAGGACAGAGTTTAGGAGTTTTATGAGGTGGTGTCGAAAAGAGTGGCGAGAGTCGCAGGTGGTGTTCGTCCCACATGGTTAAAGCCGGCAGCAGTAGCTACTCGACCTCTCGGTGTGCGTGCCATGAGCCCATTTCTGACCAAAAATGGCTCCGCCACTGATTCCACGGTCTCAACCTCTTCCCCGACCGCGATAGCCAAGGTCGAAACTCCGACCGGCCCGCCATTAAAACGATCAATGAGCGCCATTAGAACGCTGCGATCGAGTCGATCTAATCCAATCGCATCTACTTCGTACATTTCTAACGCAGACAGTGAATGATGATGGGCGATGTGATCATCGCCAGCTACCTGAGCAAAATCTCTTACCCGTCGCAATAATCGGTTTGCGATGCGAGGTGTGCCACGAGAGCGTCCTGCAACTTCGGAAATCGCCTTACCATCAATCCGCAAACCTAAAAGATCTGCACTGCGTGAGATCACTGCCTCTAACTCCGAAATTTCGTAAAAATCCAAATGAGCCGTAAAACCAAATCTATCGCGCAGCGGCGATGGAAGTAAGCCGGCACGGGTAGTTGCTCCCACTAATGTAAATCGTGGAAGTTGTAATGGAATCGACGTTGCACCAGGCCCTTTGCCTACAATGACATCGACTCGAAAATCTTCCATCGCTAAATAGAGCAACTCCTCTGCAGGACGTGCCAATCGGTGAATTTCATCAATAAAGAGAATTTCACCTTCAACCAGAGAGGAAAGAATTGATGCCAAATCTCCTGCATGGGTGATAGCTGGACCACTCGTGATCCGAATAGGTGCTCCCATCTCTTCGGCAACAATCATCGCTAAAGTGGTCTTTCCGAGTCCGGGTGGTCCAGATAACAAGATGTGATCGGCCGAAACCCCACGTGCTTTTGCGGCTTTAAGTAACACGCTGATTTGATCGCGAACGCGATGTTGCCCAATGAATTCGGTCAACGAATGTGGGCGTAAGGCATTTTCGATTGAGACTTCGTCACCATTCTGGGCTGAATCAACTATTCGCTCAGTCATCGCCTACCACTTTGCAGAGCTAACTTCAGTAATTCTGGGAGCGACAATTCGTGAGGATCTATTCCATTTTCAGCACAATGATTAAACGCTGAAGAAATTGCAGTATCTGAATCTCGAGCCGAAAAACCAAGACCCATAAGTGCATCTAATAATTGACCGCGGAGAGGAGTACTCTGGTGGCTGATTGATTCAGTATGCGTAACGACCAGTTTTCCCTTTAGTTCGAGAACAATTCGTTGAGCGCCCTTCTTACCTATCCCTGGAATTTTCTCAATAGTGGCGACATCTTCAGTAGAAATTGCGGCTGCAAATTGTTGTGGAGTCAGAGCGCCTGTAATTGCCATTGCTACCTTCGGCCCAATCCCAGTAACTGATTGAACCAATAAGAAAATGTCGCGCTCCTCGCTATCGAGGAAACCATACAGAGTCATGGCATCTTCTCGAACTACCAAAGATGTATGTATCGAGAGATCTACCCCAATAACGGCGTTCCCGGAGGCTCGTTGCGAAATATGAACAAGATACCCAACGCCATTGACGTCGAGTACTACGGAGTCGGCAGTGAGGGCGCGAACTTTCCCTGTCAGGTGGGCAATCATTTCGACTTTAGTCTAGCAATCCGAACCTTTTCTGCGGCTGCGGCGTGCGCTAGTTTCGAGTCACCACTTCCCCGCCATTGGTGGCAAATTGCTAAAGCAAGTGCATCGGTAGCGTCGACTGGCTTAGGAATCTCAACCAAATTAAGAATTTTCTTGACCATCTGCGCAACTTGAGCTTTATCTGCTCTACCTGAACCAGTTACCGCCGCCTTGACTTCTGAAGGAGTATGCATCACAACCGGAATCCTGTGTTGCGCAGCGAGCAAGAGTGCGATTCCGGCAGCCTGACCAGTTCCCATTACCGTTCGAACATTGTGTTGGGAGAAAACTCTTTCTACTGCGATTACATCAGGATTAATCCGAAGAATCCATTCATCAATGGTGCGATGCAGAGCTAAAAGGCGATCTTCGAGTGGCATCTCACTTGGACTCTTAATTACTCCAACTTCCAGAAGAGAAATGCTTCGATTGTTAGATACTTCAATTGCGCCAATGCCGCAGCGCGTCAAGCCTGGGTCGATACCTAAGATTCTGCGCGCACTCATATCTAAAGCCTAAAAGGAGAGCGCCGTTAATTAACCTAGGCTCGCCATTACCTCATCAGAAACATCAAAGTTTGCGAATACGTTCTGCACATCATCGAGATCTTCAATTGCTTCGATGAGCTCAAATACCTTTTTAGCTCCGTCAGCATCAAGTGGGATTGACATCGAAGGCAGAAAAGATGAGTCTGCAGATTCGTAATCAATATTCGCACTCTGTAGTGCAGTTCGAGCCTTAACAAGATCACTCGCCTCGCACACAACTTCAAAGGATTCACCAAGATCATTAACTTCTTCTACGCCAGCTTCGAGCGCAGCTTCGAGAATTGAATCTTCAGTGGCGCCGGTAGCTTTATTTACGATAATGACGCCCTTGCGGTTGAAGAGATATGAGACCGAACCCGGATCGGCCATTGATCCACCATTGCGAGTGACTGCGACTCGTACTTCAGATGCTGCGCGATTTCGATTATCTGACAGACATTCGATCATGATGGCGACCCCATTTGGGCCATAGCCTTCATACATAATGGTTTCGTAATTCGCGCCGCCAGACTCGAGACCTGCTCCTCGCTTGACCGCTCGATCAATATTGTCAGATGGT
>CAZMBG010000004.1:0-29514 GCA_964564615.1 uncultured Candidatus Planktophila sp. | reverse complement strand
TGCCAATCCAGCAAAGATAAATCCTAGATCGATAATAATCATTGCCGGAATTTTGGCGTGTGAAGAGAGTGGTATGGCAATTGCGATGCAGATCAACCAGAGAGTTCCGCCGACATAGCCTCCAAATCGCACTGTTCGACGTGCACCGTACTTTTCAATGATGCGATCGCCTAAGAATCTAACGGTAATCATGGCAAGGGCAAAGGAAGCAAATGCGCTGGCATTTAAGCCGCGACCGATTCCCATATTTTCGTGGAGCAAGATTGTGCTCCAATCGCTTGCCGACATTTCGGCAATCATGCTGGTTAATAGCCCCGCAGCAAGCGCCCACAGTATTACTACATCCTTACCAAACCATGGAATGCTCGATTTAGTTTCGACACCTGCCTCACCTCTATGTCCATCGAGACGCGATGGCAGCATGTAGAGATTCGTGGGGATAAAGAGGAGCAAACACACTACTCCTACAGAAATTAAGTTTGCGCGCGGCGAGAGATGAGATGAAACGGCTCCGCCAAAAATCGTAGTGATAAAAGATCCTAGGCTCCAAGCGCCGTGAAAGGAAGTCATGCATTTCTTATTAATAATTTTCTCAACTGCAACTGCTTGGGTGTTGTCGCAAATATCTGTGATAACCACACCGAATCCCATCAGAATGAGTCCGGCTACCAATTCCATCGGAGTCTCTGCAAACCCCATCACAATGAGTCCCACTGGAAAGATCAGCGATGAGATTGTGAGAATAGGTTTTGTGCCGATTCGATGGATTAAGCGACCGCCGACTTGGCCAGCAAGAATTGCGCCAAAGGTCGAACTAAGAAAGATAAAGCCAAATTGGCCATTAGATATATTGAGCAGCTCTTTGATTTCCGGGATTCGTGGCACCCATGCCATATTGACCACGCCCATTAAGAAGAATGAGGCAAGCAAGGCATAGCGGGCGCGGGTACCACGCTGGAAGTCTGTACTCATAGTTGCCGAACCTATCCCCTAAAGTTGCCTGCTATGGAGCATATACTCGAGAAGTCGTCGGTAAAACGAGTATCTGCTGCCATCTCACGCCTTGGCTGTTCTGGTGAGATAGCCATACTCTCCGAAACCGCTCGAACTGCAATTGATGCAGCTACCGCTCTGGGCGTGGAAGTTGGCCAGATTGCATCATCTCTGATCTTTACTACTCCAGATCGCAAAGTAGTTTTGGTTGTTACCAGTGGACGCCATCGAGTCGATACCGACTTGGTGGCACAACATATTGGGTGCTCACACCTTGAACGAGTTGATGCAAACTTTGTTAAAGATTTCTCTGGCTTCTCTATCGGCGGAGTATCGCCGCTCGGGTGGATTAACGACCCTGATTTCATCTTCATTGACTTAGCTCTTGGCGACTATCGCATTGTCTGGGCTGCCGCTGGCCATCCACATGCTGTCTTTCCGATCTCATTCGATGAATTAGTAAAGTGCACTCAAGGCCAGCCATTGAGAGTTGGAACATGAAAAGAGCTAAACGACTTTCAGTGATTTCGCCCTTGAAGGATTTCGTGCGCCATGAATCCTTTAGTGGCTTACTCATTATTTTCTCGGCTTTCACTGGATTACTTTGCGCCAACACTGGACTGCGTGACATATATCAGAGTTTCCTGGAGCAATCTTTCTCGCTTCACCTTTCGACTTTTGCCATCACTCTTGATGTGGCTCACCTCATCAATGATGGGTTGATGACAATCTTCTTCTTCTTGGTTGGACTTGAAATAAAACGAGAGTTGGCACACGGACATCTCGCCTCCTTTCGAAAGGCGATTCCTTCAGCTATCGCTGCCCTCGGCGGGATGGCGCTCCCGGCTCTTATCTTTCTTCTCATTTCTGATGCTCAATCAAAAGATGGTTGGGGAATTGCAGTAGCCACCGATATTGCGTTAGCGCTAACAGTTTTAACGTTAGTCGGTAAACGCGCCGCAGAGAGCTTGCGACCTTTTCTCTTGGGGTTGGCTGTCATAGATGACATCGGGGCCATCCTTCTCATCGCAATTTTCTATACCTCTGACTTATCTTTCACTTGGCTTCTCTTTGCCATCGGATCTGTATTAGTTGTGCTTCTTCTCAAGAAAATTGATGTCAGGAATACTTATTTTTACGCGATTGCTGGCCTCTTTTTATGGCTCGCACTCTATAAATCTGGAGTTCATCCCACGATCGCCGGCGTAATTTTAGGTTTACTAACTCCCGCTACCCCTTTTATCCAACAGGAATACATCGATCAAGAAGAACTCGCAAATTTAGAGAATGTAAAGCATGTAAAAGCCTCTGAGAAAATCATTAAAGGGTCAATCTCTACCGTGGAATGGTTGGAGCATCTCATACACCCTTGGAGTTCATATTTAATTGTGCCCTTGTTTGCATTTTCAAATAGTGGAATTGAAATCTCTCTGGCGAATTTTCAGGACTCGCTCAATTCACCGCTCTTCTGGGCCGTATTCCTCGGATTAGTTCTTGGAAAACCACTTGGAATCACTGCGGCTGCGTATCTCATTAAGAAGTTCGACATTGGTGAGCTTCCTTCTGGTTCATCGATGAAGGATTTATTTGCCACCGGTGTCACCGCGGGGATTGGTTTTACGGTAGCTATATTTATTGCCAAACTCGCTTTTCCAGATGTCGCCCGACAAGGGCAGGCCATTCTGGGAGTTCTTACCGCCTCTTTAATTTCTGGATTACTCTCTATTGCCCTCTTTGCAATTAATTCAAAGGTAGGAAAATCTCGTGCTTCATAATTCGGAATGGATCTAGCTGATGTCGATTCGCCATTACATTCCCCGTCGTCGCCACCGCGGTGTTTCGACAAAGGCTCGATTTGCAATGCTCATTTCATTATTAGCAACAATTTTCTTGCAAATGGCTTATCCGCTGCTGAACGGAACAGCGCTCACCGTCGTTACAAATACAACTGTTCTTATGGGAGCACTTTCCATGGCAATCCATGCCCAGCTTGCCTATGGAAGAAAATATGCCAGTCGACTAATTTTCATTACCTATCTCTTTGCATTCACAGTTGAATTGATTGGTATCACCACAACCTGGCCGTTTGGTGTCTACACCTATGACGCATCACTAGGAATTGATGTTCTTGGTGTTCCGTTAATTGTTCCGTGCGCCTGGATCATGATGGCTCATCCCGTCTTAATCGCTGCCCGAAGTCTTACAAAACATTGGGTCTTTATCTACGGTGGCTTAACGCTTGCCGCCTGGGATTATTTCCTGGATCCGCAAATGGTTGAAGCAGGTCGATGGCATTGGAGCGACATTACATCTTCGCTGCCAGGAACGCCCATGATTCCACTCAGTAATTTCTTTGGTTGGACTCTTGCTGGATGCGGCTTAATGGCCTTGCTTAACTTCTTTCTTCCATTTGATCGCCGCAAAGATGGCGCTCACAATACCGCCATTTCCATCTTTCTCACCTGGGTGCTTTTTTCAGCAATCGTTGGAAACTTATTCTTCTTTGATCGCCCAATAGTCGCTCTGCTGAGCGCAGTATTTTTTGGCGGGCTTATCACTCCCTACCTACTTAAGAGCACGCTTGGCGATTCTTAAATGTTCTGGGCGCTGATTGCCGCAATTAACTGTGGCGGGTTAATGATTGCGATTATTAATTTTTTAACTATTCGTAAACCGCTTAACTCGCATATTAATGACAGTAAAGTCGCGGTCATCCTGCCAGTCCGAAATGAAGCCCACAATATTGAGGCCATCACTTCTGATTTACTTTCCCAATCTGGCCTCCCGCATTTACAGATTGTCATCGTCGACGACCATTCCACCGATGGGACCTCTCAGTTCCTCGCTCAAATCAGTGACTCTCGAGCCACTATTGTCTTGGCAGATGAATTACAACCGAGGTGGCTTGGCAAGCCAAGCGCTCTCCATACTGGATTCAAAGCGCTTTCGCCCAACACCGAGATCGTTATTACTCTGGATGCGGATGTCAGACTCACATCGGATGCGCTGGTTCGGGCAGTCAATGCGCTGCGGGGCCAAGACTTTATCTCAATATATCCGCGCCAATTAGCAGAGACTTTTCCAGAACGATTGATTCAACCACTTCTGCCGTGGTCGTGGATGAGTTCAGTACTTGTTCGCTTAGCTGAGCGCTTTCCCCATCCATCAACTGCGATTGCTAATGGACAATGTATGGTTTATCGCTACTCATCGTTATCACGATTAAATGGTTTTACATCAATTGCTCACGAAGTACTCGATGATATTGTGCTGGCTAAGAACTTACTCGCTGCCGGTTTTAAGGGGCATGTAGTTCAAGGTGCAGAAATCGTGCAGACTCGCATGTACTCCGCTTGGAGTGAAATCAAGTCGGGATACGGCAAGAGCCTCTACCCCACTTTCCACGTCTTCGGAAGCATTGCCCTTGCGCTATTCCTTTTTTGCACGTCAATTTCACCATTTATTTCACTGCTATGGCTCAACCCTTTTGGTTGCATTGCAGCGATAGCAATTCTGGGCACCAGAGCGCTATCGGCGCTGTCATCAGGTAATCGTCTGAGAGATTGCTTGCTGCACCCAGTTTCGATTTCAGCCTTTATTATCTTGCTTGTGCATTCTTACAAATCGCGAAATTCTGTTCAGTGGAAGGGGCGTTCGTTGTGACCGGATTCGTCGGTAAAGTTTCGCGCCCGAAATCCATCATCGTCATTGGTGCAGGTTTGGGCGGTATGACCGCGGCTGCCCGGTTAGCTCGGGTGGGACATTCTGTAACGGTTATCGAAAGTTCCGATCGCACTGGTGGCAAATGTCGAACTGAATGGATTGGGCGCTATGCCTTTGATACCGGACCAACTCTACTTACCATCCCTGCTGTATATCGAGATTTTTTCGCGCGCACAGGCAAGCATATGGGCCAGGAGTTAACTCTCACCCCAGTCGATCCATCGTTTGAATATCGCTTCAGTGATAACACCTGCATCACCTTCGCCAATCTTTCCAGAAAAATTACCTTAGAAAATATCGCATCTGCAGTTGGCGACGAGGCAGCCACCGAATGGGACCACCTCTTAAAACGAGCAGAAGCGATGTGGGATATTTCGCGTGGCCCATTTATCGAAAGTGAATTGAAATCCCCGCTCGCGTTACTCAAAGGCCGTCAACTCATTCGTAAATTCAAAATAATTGCGCCTCACGCAACGCTTCGCGACTTTGCCCTTAAGAGTAAATATCTTTCATACATTCTCGATCGATATGCGACTTATAGCGGCTCTGATCCCAGACGTGCGCCAGCGGTTCTTTCTACAATCGCCTTTATTGAAGAGTCATTCGGGGCTTGGCATATTGCAGGTGGTATTGGACAGTTATCTGTCAAAGTTGAAGAGAGATGTCGCCAACTTGGAGTGAGTTTTCTCTTATCTACCCGCGTTGAAGAGATCATCACCAATCGTAATCAAGCAACTGGAGTGCGACTTACAGATGGTCGCACCATCAATGCAGATATTGTTATCTCCAATGCCGATGCTGGCTTGACCTATAACAATTTAATTTCCGCAGAAACCCGTCGAATCAAGCGAGTAAGAAAGCAACTGGCACAAGTACAACCATCTGTCGCTGGCTTCTCAATCTTTCTGGGAATGCGCCCTGGATTTAGCTTGAACCACCACACCATACTTTTTCCAGAAAATTATGATGACGAATTTGAATCGATTTTCACCCTAAAGCGACCAGTTGGCAATCCAACAATTTACCTTTGTGCGCCGGCAGATCCAGAAATGGTGAAAGCCGAAGGGCATCAAGGTGTCGGTATTTTGGTTAATGCTCCAATCCATTCCGAAAACCCTGCAATCGGCTTCGATTGGTCAGATCGTGAGTTTGCTCAAAGCTACGCGCAATCAATTTTAAATCAGATTGAAGATCGTGGAATTGGATTACGAGATTACATTGACACAATTGAGATACGTACACCGCTTGATTTGCAGAACGCCGTTAACGCGCCAGGTGGAGCAATATATGGAACATCTAGCAACGGACCACGAGCGGCATTTTTGCGAGCCCGTAACCGCTCTCCCATTAAAAACCTTTTCTTAGTTGGTGGAAGCGCGCATCCTGGTGGTGGATTACCACTCGTTGGTCTAGGTGGCGAAATGATTTATAACGCGATTATGGAACCAGAATTGAGCGCGACATCTTTGCAATCATCGCACCACTGAGTAATTGCAAGGCAATAAAGCCATAGGCAATATCGTGGGTAATATCAAATCCAAAGCGATATGAAAGAAAGATTGCAGCGACAAAAATAGCTCGCATCGGCCGCTCAGTGGGAGTAATGACGCCTACTTCGCGATAGCCAGATGAGGCTAGTTTAGTGCGCATATATTCCTGAACAGATGCTAAGACCCAGATTGCAATGATGTATTTCACTGATAATCCAACAAATGCGCACATATACAGCCAGATGGCTTCTGTGATGCGATCAGTAACGCTGTCATATAGCTCGCCTAAACGTGATGCTTTACCGCGATAAATGGCGAGGCTGCCATCTACCCCATCGCAGATCAACGCTATGACTAAGAGGGCAATCAAAATATCAACATATTCAGTTGCAAACATTAAGAGAGAGACAACTAGACCAAGCGTTGTGATGACGAAAGGTGAGATTCGAAAGAAAGCTAAAACCCGGGCTATGGCATATGAGATGTAGAGCCATCCTTTGGTTGCACCAGTAATAGGCGCCCCTCCGTGGAGTTCGCTCCAACGTTGCTGAAATTCACCACGGTTCATTGACGCTCACCTTTAATTTCTTCATAAATCTCTAGAGTTGCTGGAGATGAATTCATTGTAAAGAAGTGAATACCAGGCGCACCGGCGGCAATCACTTTACGGCTCAATTCAATCGCAATTTCGACACCTGCTTTGTAGGTGTCAGTCGGAGAATCCGCGACTTTTGCTAGTACATCTGTGATGCTGGCCGGAATAGGAGTTCCAGAAAGTTCAGCCATGCGGTTAAGTTGCTTGACGTTGGTGATTGGCAAAATCCCAGCGAAGATCGGCATAGTTGAGCCACGAGCTGCCAGAGTTTCAACTAATCTTTGATAACGATCGACATCAAAGAAAAATTGGGTTGTCGCAAAAGTTGCGCCACGACGCTCTTTCTCAAGTAGTACCTCAATATCCTTTTCAAAATCTCCCTCTGATGCTGGATGGCCATCAGGAAAAGCGGCTACCCCCACGTTAAAGCCTGCTTCGCGAGCCAAAGTCACAAGTTGGTCTGCATGTGCAAATCCGCCCTCTGTCGTGACCCACGGAGCCCGCGGCCCGCCACTAGGGTCACCTCGGAGCGCTAAAACATTTTTAATACCGGCAGTTTTATAGTTGGACAAAACTTCGCGAAGCTCAGCTTCGGTGGAACCCACACACGTGAGATGGGCAACAGTTGGAATCTGGGTGCGAATCGAAATCTCGGAGGTTATTCGAGTGGTGCGATCGCGGCTTGAACCTCCCGCTCCATATGTCACCGAAGCAAAGTCAGGCTTGATTGCTTGCAAAGATTCAATAGCCGACCACAGCCGTTGCTCTCCAGCCTCATCCTTGGGTGGAAAGAATTCAAATGAATACACCAAGGCACGAGCACCGGTTGGCCGGCCAATGTGATTCTGCATGGGCGAAAGGATATCGTTACGCTTATGGAGAGCGCACCAGCAATAGAGCGAATTCGTTCCGAAGTACGAGATTCGCTATCTCGATACCTCTCACAACAACGCCAGTACCTAGCTTCAATCGGCGATGATCTATTACCAGTTTCAGATGCAATGGAGGAATTTCTCCTTGATGGTGGCAAGAGATTCCGCCCGCTCTTTGCCTATGCCGGATTGCGGTCGGCCGGAGTAGAAGCAGATACATCTCACATACCCGCTTTTGCATCGCTCGAACTCTTGCAAGCATGCGCGCTCATTCATGATGATTTGATGGATGGTTCTGATACTCGACGAGGAAAACCTTCCATCCACCGCCACTTTGAAAATCTCCACCAAAAACATGCGCTCGATGGAATTGCATCTCAATTCGGTGAAGCCGCCGCAGTTCTGCTGGGAGATTTAGCTTTGGTGTGGGCAGATCAACTCCTCAACTCTGCTCAACTCTCGGACCACGCCTTAAAGGCTGCGCATGCAATCTACGATGAGATGCGGATTGAATTGATGGCAGGTCAGTACCTAGATATTCGAGAGGCAGGTGAACGCAAACATAGCGTTGAGCGTTCACTCAAGATTGCTCGATACAAATCTGGAAAATATTCCATCGAACGACCATTGCACCTAGGTGCCGTTATAGGTAAGCCAGACGGAAATCACGAGTTACTTGCAGCGCTATCGCGATACGGACTTCCGCTCGGCGAAGCATTTCAACTCCGCGATGATTTGCTTGGAGTATTTGGCAATCCAGAAGTCACTGGAAAACCTGCGGGCGATGATTTGCGTGAAGGTAAGCGCACTGCACTCATCGCCCTCACTCTAGATAATCTGGAAAGTGATGATCGAGCCACCTTGCTCGCTGAACTTGGAAATCCAGAACTCTCTACGGCACAAGTAGAGGAACTCCGCGCCATTATTAGATCATCTGGTGCAGTTGAAAATCTAGAGAATCTAATTTCTACTCTGACCCAAAGTTCGCTCGAAGCAATTTCAGATCCGGCAATATCACCGTCCGCTCACCAACTTCTTATCGATATGGCACATGCTGTCGTAGTACGAAAGGCGTAACCCGTGGTTGCAACTATTAAAGGCAAATCTGATCATGTACTCATAGTCGGAGCTGGTCTAGCCGGATTAAGCGCGGCATTACGTTTGGCAGGCGCTGGTCGCAAAGTTACCGTGCTCGAACGAGAAAGCGTTCCAGGTGGTCGTAACGGTCTGCTCAATAAAGAAGGTTATGCCTTCGATACCGGCCCCACAGTTTTAACAATGCCATCGCTCATTGAAGATTGCTTCAATGCAGTTGGTGAAACTACTCGAGATTGGCTTACTCTCAAACCAGTTTCCCCTCTTTATCGCGCTTTCTATGCCGATGGATCTCACCTCGATGTGCACGCAGATACTGCGCGAATGGAAGAGGAAATTCGAGCAAATATCTCAGCAGAGGAAGCAGCGGGCTTTCGAAAATATGTAGATTTTGTTACCAAGTTATACAAATACGAGATGAATGATTTCATCGACCGCAATATCGATTCTCCTCTTAATTTACTCACACCAAATCTAGCCAAGTTGATAGCTCTGGGAGGATTCCGGCGGCTATCCCCAAAGGTCAATCAATATCTAAAGGATCCGCGCCTGCAGCGGGTCTATTCATTCCAAGCGATGTATGCCGGTGTCAGTCCTCAGCAAGCGCTCGCCATCTATGCAGTCATCGCCTATATGGATTCCGTCAACGGAGTTTTCTTCCCCGAAGGCGGCATGCATGCGCTGCCTCGAGGATTGGCAGCGGCTGCGCAAAAGCACGGTGTAGAAATTCATTACAACACTGAGGTTGCTTCACTCGAGAAGAGCGCTGGCCGAGTCACAGCTGCGATTGCAAAAGATGGGCGCCGATTTGAATGTGATGCCATTGTGCTTAATCCAGATTTACCAGTTGCGTGGAAGACGCTGCTCGATCGAGAACCAGCCACCATTAAACGCCTCAATTACTCTCCATCGTGCGCAGTTCTTCTCGCCGGCTCAAGTAAGTCTTACGATTTTACGGCGCACCACAATATTCACTTTGGACATGAATGGGATTCAATCTTTACCGAATTAATCGATAAGAAGCGCTTTATGTCCGATCCTTCGCTCCTTGTCACTATTCCTTCAAAAGATGATCCAAAGCTCGCGCCTGCTGGGAAACACTCCTATTACATACTCTTTCCTACCCCCAACCTAGATGCCGATATCAACTGGGAAGTAGAAGGGCATCGCTATCGCGACCATATGATTGAGACGATGCAATCTCGAGGCTACGCCGATTTTGGTGCATCAATAGAGGTTGAACATCTCACGACGCCACTTGATTGGCAGAAGCAAGGAATGGAACGTGGCGCACCATTTGCTAGCGCCCACACCTTCTTCCAAACCGGACCATTTAGGCCGCGCAATCTGGCAGCTGGTTTTGAGAATGTTGTCTTTGCTGGAAGTGGAACTCAACCTGGTGTTGGCGTTCCCATGGTGTTGATTTCAGGTCGACTTGCTGCAGAACGTATTCTCGGAAAGTAAAACCTGTTAACGCTATGACATTTCTTGAAGAATCTTACGAAGAATGTAGAAGACTTAATGCGCTGCACGGCAAGACTTATTACTTGGCAACATTACTACTTCCAAAAGATAAGCAGAAGCACGTCCATGCGCTTTATGGTTTTGCACGATATGCCGATGAGATTGTCGATGATTTAGCATCTACCCTCACTCTCCAAGAAAAAGAAGAACTGCTTCGCAAGTGGGGCCAATCCATAATCGAACAATTAAAGTCTGGTCAAAGTTCAGATCTCATTGGTGCTGCGCTTGTCGACACTGTCACCAAATTTAATATCCCAATTTCTTACTTTGAAAGCTTCCTTGAATCTATGACCATGGATTTGAGCATCTCTCGATATCAAACTTTCGATGAATTGCAACGCTACGTATTTGGATCAGCAGTGGTTATTGGACTTGAAATGCTTCCCATCCTTGGATATTCCGACCCACGTGCAATCGAGTCGGCGACCGCACTCGGTACTGCTTTTCAATTGGCAAACTTTATCCGTGACTTTAATGAAGATCTCGATCGCGGCAGAATCTATCTACCAATGCAAGAGCTCTATCAATGTGGCGTTACGGATGCGATGATTTCCGAGCGTCGACTTACGCCAGAGTTGAAAGCTGCGTTGGCTTTTCAAATTGAGCGAGTGCGCAATTTGCAGGCAATCGCAGATGATGGAGTGAAGTACCTCGACCCAATTTCGCGACCTTGTATTCGCGCCGCCAGCGAGCTTTATTGCGGAATTGTCGATGAGGTAGAGAAGATTGGCTACGATGTCTTTAGCTATCGTGCAAAAACTTCTACCTTCCGCCGCTTTCGCGTTGCTGGTGGCGCATTTATTCAAACTTTATTCGCCCGATTGCGCTAAAGTTTTCACCACGGGAGCCAAGAGTTGGCTGAGAGGATCGCAGATGCGATCGACCGTTAGACCAGTCCGGTAATGCGGATTGAGAAAAGTAGGTTGCTATGTTCAATGTTCTATTCTCCTTTAGGGGATATGAAGTTACATTCTTAGAGTTGATTGCTTCACTAGCTTCGTTTATAGGCGTCGGACTTGGAATTACCGGAAAACGCATCACCTGGCCTTGGTGGGCCATCTCAAGCGCGCTTTATGCAATTCTCTTCTGGAAGTGGGATCTTTATGCGAGTGCCGCGCTGCAATTTATCTTTATTGCCGCAGCTGCCATGGGTTGGTTTGGATGGGAAGTAAGTGGCGCTAAACCAGGCCCGTTTGCAAATAAATATCGAGTACTCACCTTCATTGCTATTGTTGTGGCGACCTTTGCACTCTTTCCATTGATGAAACACTTTGGTGCGGCTGCCGCTCTACCCGATACCTTTCTCTTTTTCGGTAGCTTTGCCGCCCAACTACTGATGGTCTACGAGAAATACGATAATTGGCCGGTTTGGCTGATAGTTGATGCCGGATACACAATCCTTTATCTAACTCAGAAGTTGTATTTCACTTCTATTCTCTACTTTGTATTCACGATTTTGGCTGCAATGGGGTGGAGCGCTTGGTATGGAACTCATCGACGCGCTATTAGATCTCTGTAAGAGTACTTCGCGGCCGATTATCGCAATCGATGGTCCCGCAGGAGCTGGAAAAACCACTCTTGCATCGCACCTTCACGCGCTCCTTTCGAGATCGATGAGCGTTTCCACGATTCATATGGATGATCTCTACCACGGTTGGCAGAACCCTTTCGATGAGATGTTCTCTGAAAATCTATCGGCAATTGTTGAGGCCCATTGTGCCCAAAAAGAGCTGCGGTACCGACGCTTCTCCTGGCTAGAAAATAGTTATACCGAAGAGATTTCAGCGCCATCTACTCAACTGCTCATCCTTGAAGGGGTCGCATCACATTTCATTACGATTGACTCATTTCTTGCGGCACGGATTTGGCTCGATATTGATGAAGAGCTTGGCTTTGAGCGGGTGATGAAACGCGATGGGGCGGCACATTCGGAAGAGATGAAAAATTGGTTACACCTTCAAGCGCAACACTTCGCTGAGCAAAACCCCCGCAATCGCGCCGATTTCATTCTTTCTACTTAGAATCGTCCTGTGTCTGACCTAACTGGCGAGTTGATTGATGGGCGTTATCGCCTCATTCGCCAGATGGCTGGTGGAGGCATGGCCACCATTTATGAAGGTATCGACACTCGACTCGATCGCAAGGTAGCTGTCAAGATAATGCACTCTCATCTGGCCCAAGATGAGATGTTTGTAGAGCGTTTTATTAGAGAAGCCAAGGCGGCTGCTTCGCTCAACCATCCAAATATCGTCGCTGTTCAAGACCAAGGTTGGAATCAAAATGGAGCGCCGGCAGTCTTTATCGTGATGGAATTAGTTGAAGGCGAAACTTTGCGCGATTATCTCCACCACCGTGGTGCAATTCCAATTCCAGAGGGAATTAAATTCTTACTTCCAGTATTGAGCGCGCTCGCCGCCGCACACAAAATGGGCATAGTGCATAGAGATATCAAACCGGAAAATATTCTCGTATCGCGCGAAGGGCGAATTAAGATCGCTGACTTTGGCTTGGCAAAAGGTCAAACTCTTGGCACCTCAATGACAGCTGAATCAAGCGTCATTCTTGGTAGCGTCTCATACCTATCCCCCGAACAAATTCAACGAGGCGTGGCAGATTCACGATCAGATGTGTACTCAACTGCAATTATGGCCTTTGAAATTTTTACCGGCCGTAAACCTTACGAAGGTGATGAGCCTTTGCAGATTGCTTTACAACACGTCAATCAAAGAGTTCCGAGAATCAGTACATTTATCGCCGGGGCTCCGCAATCCCTCGATGATCTGCTCTACCGAGCTGCTTCGAGTGATCCCGATGAACGGCCTCGTGATGCAGCCGAATTTCATTCCGCGCTACAAGCAATCAGCCAGCAACTCAATCCGGCACAGAAGCAGTTGAGCTTAGAGTTAGATATTCCAATTCAGCCGATGCGCCCACAGATTAAGAAGAAATCACTTCGAAAGAAGATGCGTGAGCTCACAGCAGCAGTTCCAGTCGTTGAAGAGACTGTACCCATGGAGCGAGCTATCCCCCGTGAAACCACTGCACAAGTTGTAAAGCGTAAGAAAGTAAGTAAGCGAGTACGTCGCAATCGGAAGATTGCAGCTGGATTAGCTGTCGCGGTTGGACTCTTCTCTTGGTATTTATTGCTTGGCCCTGGCAGTCGCGTCACCGTGCCTGGCTTGGTTAACGCTAATCAATCTCAGGTAAATGCAGCGCTGAAGCCGCTTGGTCTTCAATGGGTAATTGCGGAAGAAAAGTACAGCGAAGATATTCCACTCGGAAATGTCATTAGTACTGATCCGGTCGGCGGGAAAAAGATCGATCAAGCTGGCACGCTCAAGCTCGTCATCTCTAAAGGCCCAGAGCGCTACACAATTCCACCGCTCAATGGCCTCACCGCAGAAGCAGCTGCAACATTACTGAAGAAATTTCCACTCATCCAAAGTCCGAATGTAGAGATTTACAATGCCCAAATCCCTAAAGGATATGTGATCTCCTCTTCACCAACCTCTGGATCAAAAGTAAAACGTGGCTCCGAAATCACATTGACGATAAGTAAGGGCGTCGAACAAGTCGCACTGGTTTCTTATGTAGGAAAGAGCGGCGATCAAGCTCTCAATGAACTTCAAGATGCTGGATTTAAAGTCAGCGTCACCTATGCATTTAATGAGAAGGTTTTGGCTGGAGAAGTTGTTTCACAAAATCCAAGCGGCAATATCTCAGTAGATAAGGGATCTGCAGTCGCCCTAGTAATTTCCAAGGGAACTGAATTCGCCTATATTCCAAATATCTTCTCACTTGAAGAGAGTAAAGCGGTCAAGATTCTGCAAGATTTAGGTTTGAAGGTATCGGTCAAGCGAATCGGTAGTAAGTCGGTGAAGAAGGTGACCGGTATATCGCCAAAAGTCGGCACCAAGGTGAAACGTGGCTCAGCGGTAACAATTACAGTAAGTTAAGCCGGTGACTTCAGCTAAGAAACCTCGTATCGGTGCCCACACTCCTACCTCAGGTGGCATGGCCAAACGCTCTATTGACTACGCAACAACTATCGGTGCTGAAGCAATTCAAGTTTTTACTTCTAATCCTCGTGGTTGGGCGATGCCAGAAACAAATCACGAGGCTGATGCCCTCTTTCGCGATAAGGCGGCGCAGCTCGACCTCGAGGTGTATGTGCATGCTCCTTTCCTTATTAATTTAGGGTCGCCCACCGAAGATACGTACAAAAATTCACTCGCCTCAACCGCCTACTCTCTCAAGCGCGGTGAGGAAATTGGCGCATTAGGTGTAGTTGTACATACCGGTTCAGCAGTAAAAGAAGAGTTTGTCGAGAAAGCATGGAAGCAAATCAATAAAGGCGTGATGCCGATTCTAGAAAAGCTGGGTGATCAGGCTCCAATGCTTCTGCTGGAGCCAACCGCCGGACAAGGTCAATCTCTCGTCAAGAAGCTCGACGATTTAGAGAAATATCTCAAAGCGCTTGAATACCATCCGAAGGTCGGTATCTGCCTCGATACCTGCCACGTCTTTGCGGCAGGGCACGACATCGCAGCACGAGGTGGAATGAAGGCGACTATCGACTTACTGGTTGAAGTAGCGGGTATCGAGCGCATCCAATTAGTCCATGCCAATGACTCGATGGATATCTGCGGTGCTTTAAAAGATCGCCATCAAAATATCGGCGATGGCCATATAGGTGTTGATCCATTTAAAGATTTGCTCGCCCACCCGGCAATTGCAAATGCTCCCCTGATTCTTGAGACACCAGGCATGGAACCCGAGCATGGAAAAGAAGTTGCGCTACTGAAGAAGTTGCGTGGATGAGCCACTCGCTTAAATTGCGGATAGCTCCTTGGGCGCTCCTCACAGTTGCGGCGGCTTGGGGGCTAGCTTTTGTCTTAATGAAAGATCCCATTGCACAGCAGAATGTGAATAGTTTTCTCTTTACGAGATTTAGCGTTGCAGTATTGGTCATGATTGCCATAAATCCCACGACCTTAAAGAAACTAACGCCAGAAATAGCTCGGAAAGGTTTTATTGCTGGTCTATTTCTAGGTTTAGGTTATGTTTTTCAAACTTTCGGGTTAGCGCACGCAGGCGCTGCGATTACCGGATTTATTACTGGGCTTTATGTCGTTACCACGCCCCTCTTGGCTTGGGCCGTTTTGCGAACCAAGATTGATGGTTACACCTGGGGTTGCGTTGCACTTGCCACCATTGGCTTAGCTCTTCTCTCACTTCATGGTTTTAGCGTTGGTTTTGGCGAGCTACTTGTTCTGATTAGCGCCGTCGCATTCGGAGCCCACATAGTTACATTGAGCGCCTGGAGTAACTCCCTAGATAGCTACACCATGACAGTTGTACAACTTTTCGCGTGCGCAATTCTGACCGGCTTGTTTTCGCTAGCACAGGGATATCGTGCACCTGTAGATCTCACCGGTTGGTTGGTAGTTTTCTATACAGCGGTGGCTTGCACAGCGCTAGCTTTTCTAATCCAAACTTGGTCACAAGCTCACATGTCAGCTACTAAAGTTGCCGTCATTTTGACTATGGAGGTTGTCTTCGCTGCCCTCTTTGCCGTTCTCATCGGCAATGAAAATATTCGCACCCAAGCCTTGATTGGCGGTCTACTTGTTCTATTGGCAATGTTTGCCATAGTTCGGCCACGGCAGGAGGTATAGCAATGGCGATCGATTTACGTTCGGATACCGTCACCCAACCCTCTGCGCAAATGCGAGCGGCAATCGCAGCCGCTGCCGTTGGCGATGATGTGTATGGCGACGATCCCACCGTTAACCTGCTTGAAGAGCGCGTTGCTGCTATGTTCGGCAAGGAGGCTGGCCTCTTTACGCCAACTGGCTCGCTCTCTAATCAATTACTTATCCGAACTCTCGTCAAACCTGGCCAAGAGCTATTAACAGAGGAACGGGCTCATATCGTTCGAGCTGAATTAGGTGCAGGTGCAACTTTTAGCGGAATTACAACGCGCACATGGGCGTCGCAGAGAGGGTTGCTCGATGCAGAAGTTCCGCTGGCGCTAGCGCATGAAAATGCTGGTCCTTATCTTGTATCGACTGCGGCAATTGCAGTTGAGAATACCCATAACTTTGGTGGTGGCACTGTTCAACCACTTTCGGAAATTGCAAAGTTATCGACTGCTGCACGCAGCAGAGGAATCGCCATGCATCTCGATGGCGCGCGCATCTGGAATGCCCACGTAGCAACAGGTACCGAATTTATTGAGTATGGAAAGTATTTTGACACTATAAGTGTCTGTCTCTCTAAAGGTTTAGGAGCGCCAGTAGGTTCGATTGCGCTAGGGCCACAAGAGTTAATTGCAGAAGCGCGAATCTGGCGTAAACGTTATGGTGCCGGAATGCGTCAAATTGGAATTTTGGCAGCAGCTGGCCATTACGCCCTTGATCACAATATTCAACGTCTAGCCGATGACCACGCCCGGGCAAAGAAAATTGCGAGCGCCCTTCATAGCCACAATCCGACGCTGGTAAATCCAGACCATGTTGAAACAAATATTGTTGGACTCGATCTCACAAGTACTTCACTATCAGCAGCAGACTTTGCCACCAAATGTCGAGAGCGCAAACTCTGGATTAGCGCGCTTGGTCCACGCTATGCCCGCCTCGTGACTCATCTAGATTTCGATGATGCTCAATGTGATAAAGCCATCGACATCATGATCTCGATACTTCAGTAATCCACTCCCTCGTGGGCAAGCAACTTTTTCTTAGTTGCGATTCCGTAACCATAATTTCCAATCGTGCCATCTGACTTTACGATTCGGTGGCACGGAATAATTATCGCCACCTTATTCTTACCGCAGGCAGTTCCAGCGGCTCGCATTGCGCGAGGTCGACCAATCATTTCGGCCAACTCGGAATAGGTAGCAACCTCACCACCACGAACTCGACGAATTGCCTTCCAGGCAGCTTGTGAGAATTCACCACCAGGTTGCAGAGTTTTAATTGTTTTTAGCGCGTTGAGATCTCCGCCAAAGTAGGAATCAAGTAAATCAGTGACGCCGGTTATCTTCTTGACCTCTTTAAACTCTTCGTGCTCGAAGGCGCAATCAAGAGATTCATAAGCATCTCTCATTGAACGTAAGTTGAGCGCCAGAACCGTGGTGCCGCGGCTAACAATATGAAGCTTGCCGACTGGCGATGAGAAAGTCGTCGACGTCAGTGCCATTAGCGGTCGCGCAACATTTCGGCCACAAGAAAAGCTAATTCGAGCGACTGTGAGTGGTTGAGTCGTGGATCGCAAGCGGTCTCATAGCGCGATTCAAGATCTTTCTCCGAAATTTCCAACCCACCGCCAAGACATTCGGTGACATCATCACCGGTAAGTTCGATGTGAATTCCACCCGGATGTGTGCCGAGTTTCTTATGAACCTCAAAGAATCCACGAACTTCATCGAGAACATCTTCAAATTGGCGGGTCTTATATCCATTTGCAGTTTCAAAGGTATTGCCATGCATCGGATCACAGACCCATAAAACGTTGGCGCCGGAAGCAGTAACTCCCTCGATGAGAGCAGGAAGAGCTTCGCGAATTTTGCCAGCGCCCATACGAGTAATAAAAGTAATGCGTCCTGGTTCGTTATCTGGGTTGAGCTTTGCAATAAGAGCCAGCGCATCTTCTACAGTTGACTTAGGGCCGAGCTTGATACCAATAGGATTCTTTACCTTGGCAGCAAAATCGACGTGCGCACCATCGAGTTGACGAGTGCGCTCACCAATCCAAATGAAGTGCCCTGATACATCGTAAGGATTCTGGGTACGAGAATCGATACGGGTCAACGCCTTTTCATACTCGATAATTAAGGCTTCATGGCTTGCGTAGAAATCGACAGCTTTAAATTGTTCTGGATCAACTCCCGCTGACTCCATAAACGAGAGCGCGCGACCGATTTCGGTAGCCATTTGTTCATACCGTTCACCAAATTTGGAATCTCGAATAAAACCTTTATTCCACTCGTGTACTCGACGCAGGTCAGCAAAACCACCTTGTGTGAATGCACGCACCAAATTAAGGGTTGCCGCAGAAGTGTTGTAGACCTTCACTAAACGCTGAGGATCTGGAATACGTGCAGCTTCGGTAAATTCAAGTCCATTGACAGCATCACCACGGTATGCCGGAAGAGTCACACCATTGCGGGTTTCGGTGTCATTGGAGCGTGGCTTTGCAAATTGACCCGCCATACGACCAACTTTGATGACTGGCAAACTTGAGTAGTACTGCAGAACCGCCGCCATCTGCAAAATCGTTTTGATGCGATTTCGAATGGAATCTGCCGTAGCTGATTCGAAAGTTTCGGCGCAATCGCCTCCTTGCAACCAGAAAGCCTTGCCCGCTGCGGCATCTGCAATGCGCGCCTTTAATTGATCGCACTCACCCGCAAATACCAATGGTGGAAGTGATCGTAACTCCTGTACCGCTTTAGTGATTGGTTCGCCCTCAGGACCGCCGGGCCACTGTGGTTGTTGAGCAGCAACAAGTCCTGGAGTGAATAGCGAATCCAATGAAGTCATGAGCCTAGCCTAAAGAGTAGAAGGGATGAGATGCGACCGAATTATTATCCGAAGAAGGAGGTGATTTCTTCGTAGCGATCGAGCGGCACTGTCTTCAAAACATCAGTTGCCGATGCCAGCGGCACGCGGGCAATCTTGGTGCCATGGAGCGCCATCATTGTTCCCCAAGCACCTTCATGTGCAGCGGTAATCGCTTCTAAGCCAAAGCGAGATGAGAGAACCCGATCAAAAGCGGTCGGAGTTCCGCCACGTTGGATATGTCCAAGGACGGTGCAACGAGTTTCATAACCTGTCTTTGCCTCAATCTGCTGAGCCAACCACTCGCCGATTCCGGAGAGCTTGACGTGGCCAAATGCATCGAGCTCGGCATCTTTTGTCACCATATCGCCATCTTGTGGAATCGCTCCTTCTGCAATCACGATAATCGGAGCAGTTCCAGTTGCAAAGCGAGACTTAACGTAATCGCAGACCTTTTCGACAGAGAATTTCACTTCAGGAATCAAGATGCAAGCTGCATCACCAGCAATTCCAGAGTGCAAGGCGATCCAACCAGCATGGCGACCCATCACTTCCACAATAAGTGGACGATGGTGTGATTCTGCTGTGGTGTGAAGACGATCAATTGCCTCCATTGCAATATTAACGGAGGTATCAAAGCCGAATGTGAAATCGGTGTTATTGAGATCATTATCAATAGTCTTGGGTACACCAATCACTTTGACACCGAGCGCATCGAGCTTGGTAGCTACTCCGAGGGTATCTTCGCCACCAATTGCAATCAGCGCATCGACGCCTTGTGCTTCTAAGTTAGCTTTGATTTTCTCAACGCCACCATCAATCTTAAATGGATTGGTGCGGGAAGATCCGAGAATAGTGCCGCCCTTGGTAAGAATTGGCTTTACTGTTGCAAGATCCAAAGGCATGGTGAGTCCTTCAAGTGGGCCCTTCCATCCATCGCGGAAACCTACGAATTCATATCCGTACTCTTTAATTCCTTTTGTTACGACGCCGCGGATTACGCCATTAAGACCTGGGCAGTCGCCGCCGCCTGTGAGAACACCAAAACGCATTGTTATGCTCCTAGAAGAGAGATGTATGTGCCTATAGGAAAGGCGCAATGTCAACGTTGACCTGGGTGCATTCTACCCATCCTGACGATTTACTTTCACCTTCGCCACTGGTGTGCCGAAGCGGAGACGGCGATTTTTTAGGCAGTAACTCGCATACCTTTGCCGACAACAACGATCCCGCCAGCTGAAACAGTAAAACGTTCACGATCGCGTTCGAGATCGACTCCAATTTGGGCGCCAGGTTCGACAATGACATTCTTATCGAGAATCGCTTTGCGAATTACGGCGCGATCTCCGATGCGAACATTTGGCATCAAGACGGAACCATCGATAAATGCGCCAGCGCCAACATTGACATCAAATGATGCAACCGTATGGCTGACATGCCCGCCAGCAATAATGGAGCCGGCGCCAATGATTGAATCTTGGGCAATTCCATTTTCAGAAAATTTTGCAGGTGGCAGCGAAGGTGGATTGGTGAGTAGAGGCCATTCCCGGTTATAAAGATTAAAAATTGGATGGACCGAAACTAAATCCATATGTGCGTCGTAGTAGGCATCAATGGAACCTACATCTCGCCAATAACCTTTATCGCGTTTAGTTTCACCAGGCACAACATTGTGGGCAAAGTCGTAAACCTTCGCCTGTCCGGCAGCGGTGAGCATAGGAATGATATTGCCGCCAATATCGTGGCGAGATTCGAGATCTTCGGAATCAAGGATGAGCGCTTCTTCCATCACATCGCGTTTAAAGATGTAATTTCCCATTGATACGAGTGAAAGATCAGGGTGCCCTGGCATCGCCGGTGGGTTGGCTGGCTTCTCGTGGAAAGCTTTAATGGTGATGCCATCATCGGCGAGTTCGATGACGCCAAATTCGTGAGCTTCTGCGCGCGGCATACGGATGGCGGCAATTGTGACACCAGCACCAGTTGCTAGGTGTTGCTCGAACATCTGTCCTGGATCCATGCGGTAGACGTGATCTGCGCCGAAGACGAGGACATGGCGAGGATTCTCATCTTGAATCAAATTGAAGTTCTGCAAAATGGCATCAGCAGAACCGGTATACCAACGTGGTCCCAGCCGCTGCTGAGCCGGAACAGGCGTGATGTAATTTGAGAGCAGAGTCGACATGCGCCAAGTAGTTGTGATGTGTCGGTCGAGTGAGTGAGATTTATATTGAGTCAGCACTGCAACTTTACGCATCTCTGCATTTACTAGATTTGAGAGTACAAAATCGATGAGGCGATAAGAGCCACCAAAAGGCACGGCTGGCTTTGCTCGATCGGCGGTGAGCGGCATTAATCTTTTTCCTTCACCACCTGCTAAAACAATTCCGAGTGGAGTCTCCATGCGCGCCATAGATGAAGGCTACTCTTTACTCTATGAGTAGCCAAGAGACTAGTGTTGGGATTATTACCAAGGAATGGCCACCTGCGGTTTATGGTGGGGCCGGAGTCCACGTCGTTCAACTCACAGAGGCGCTCCGAAAAATTTCTGGCACCAGAGTCGACGTTCATTGCTTCGGAGGTCCGCGCACCGATGGCGCACGGGGTTACAACACACCTACTGAATTTGAAGGTGCAAATCCAGCTCTGCAAGCGCTCGCCACAAATCTCGCCATGGCTCATCACCTCGGTGGCGTTGATGTTCTGCATAGCCATACTTGGTATGCAAATATGGCTGGACATACCGCATCACTTCTCTACGGCACCCCCCATATAGTCAGCGCACATTCACTCGAACCGCTCCGTCCATGGAAGGCCGATCAGTTGGGCGGTGGTTATCAAATTTCTTCGTGGGCAGAAAAGACAGCATATGAAGCTGCTGCTGCAATCATTGCAGTCAGCGATGGCATGAAGGCAGATGTATTGCGTGCATATCCCGATGTAGATCCAGCCAAGATCGTGACAATTCGTAATGGAGTAGATACAAATAAGTTTGCGCCAAATCGCGACGATTCGGTGCTTAAAGAATTTGGCATTACTGGACGTTATGCCATGTTTGTCGGTCGCATCACGCGCCAAAAAGGCCTGGCGCATTTATTGCGTGCCTGGCGCAGCGTTCCTGCCGAATTCGGACTAGTTCTTGCCGCTGGCAGCCCCGACGAACCTGGTATCGGGCAAGAAGTTGCTGATCTCATCGCTGAACTGCAAAAAGTTCGCACCAATGTATGGTGGATTAAAGAGATGTTGCCGCACGATAAGTTAACGGCTGCACTTACCCACGCTGATTTATTTCTCTGTCCATCAATATATGAACCGCTAGGAATAGTGAATTTGGAAGCGATGGGATGCCAGACGGCGGTGCTTGCATCTCGAGTAGGCGGAATTCCTGAGGTAGTAGATCATCAAAAGACCGGGTTCCTCGTTGATTACGATGAAAACAATATCTCTGGCTTTGAAGATTCACTAACCGAAGCAATCACATCACTCATGTCTCAACCTGAATTGCTGCAGCGATATGGCGCTGCTGGAAGAGATCGCGCCATTGCGCTATTTGGCTGGGATGCGGTCGCGCAAGCTACACTCGCGCTCTATCGCTCTGTTATTAACGCTCGCTAAAGGAAGATATGTCTCGTCGTGGCTGGACCCTATTTCTGCTGACCGGACTCCTTTGGGGCATTCCATATTTGGCAATCAAAATTGCAGTTGACCCAGAAAATGGCTTCTCACCTGCTGCAGTGGTGTGCATTCGTACCGGAATTGGCGCAGCCATTTTGCTTCCTTGGGCACTCTTTCAAAAATCACTTAAGGATGCGCTTCGTGGAATTCGATACATCATTCCTTATGCAATTCTAGAAATGATTGGTCCTTGGATTTTGATTGCAACTGCAGAGCAAAAACTTCCTTCCGGCCTATCCGGATTATTGGTCGCATCCGTGCCATTTTTTGCCTCCATCTTCGCTTGGTTACGAGGTGATAGCTCGGTCTGGCATCACAAGCGATTAATCGGAATGATCGTCGGGTTTATCGGACTGGTGTTGGTAGTTGGCATTGAAAGTATCAATGGATCTGCCAACTTAACTGCAATAGGAATGATTCTCCTGGCCTCGATTGGATATGCATACGCAGTTATGTATGTTCAAGGAAAATTGCCCGGCGTTTCCGGTGTTGCAATTAATGCAGTCGCTATGCTGCTGACATCGATTTTCTATCTTCCTATCGCCGTTTCATCGTGGCCGACGCACAACATCAGCAGCTCGGCAATTAATTCTGTGATTGTGCTGGGAGTCTTCTCCAGTGGGCTCGCATTCGCCCTCTTCTTCACCCTTGTCACCATTATCGATGTAGCCCGCGCATCACTTGTAACTTACTTAAATACTGCCTTTGCCGTCGTGTTAGGCGTTATTGTGCTGGATGAGCCACTTACAATTGGAATTGTCTTGGGATTGCCACTGGTATTGGTCGGTTCCTATTTTGCAAGTCGGAAGGAAAACCACAATGCTTGATGCAATTCTTTTGGGAGTTCTCCAAGGGCTCACTGAATTTTTACCAATTTCCTCAAGCGCGCACCTCCGCATCGCCGGGCTTACTATGGGCGAGAACTTTGATCCAGGTGCGCGATTTACCGCCATTGCTCAAATTGGAACAGAGTTAGCAGTATTAATTTATTTCCGCGAAGATATTAAGTTGATTATCTCGGGCTGGCTTAAATCACTCCGCAGAGGTGCTCGCCTTTCCGAAGAACAACGTCAAGATGCAAAACTTGCCTGGCTGATTGGCCTTGGTTCGCTACCGATTGTTGTGCTGGGATATATCGGCCAGGATTACATTGAGACCTCGCTGCGTTCGTTATGGATTGTTGCATCTGCCTTAATTATCTTTGGCCTATTGCTCGGTTTAGTCGATTTCTTAGCAAAGAGTGGACGTACGCTCAATGAGCTCACTGCAGGACACGGCGTGCTCTATGGACTTGCCCAAGCTTGCGCACTTATTCCAGGAGTTTCTCGTTCAGGTGCCACTATCGCAATGGGTCGTGCGCTTGGTTATCGCCGGGAGTCAGCCCTTCGTTACTCATTTCTATTAGCTATTCCAGCAGTAATGGGTTCAGGTCTCTACCAACTCAAGAAAGCCATCTCTGAACCAGCTACGGAAGTCTTTACTATTGGTCAAACGGCAGTAGCCACAGTGATTGCATTTTTTGTTGGATATGCAGTCATTGCCTGGTTAATGAAGTACATCGCTCGTAGATCCTTTACGCCATTCGTCATCTATCGCGTACTGCTGGGCACAGTTCTGCTCGTATTACTGGGCACTGGCGTCATCGCCGCTTAACTTCGCTCTTTAAACCCTAACCGTTCGAGTAATTTCGGATCGCGTTGCCACTCTTTAGAAACCTTTACATGTAAACCGAGAAATACTCGAGCCCCTAATTCGCGTTCGATATCTTTGCGGGCGCGCATACCGATATCTTTGATGCGTTCACCTTGATGGCCCAGAATAATTCCAGTCTGAGAATCTCTTTCAACGTGAATTGATGCGTGAATATCGTAGAACGGGCGAGTTCCGGTGGGCTCTCGCTCTGACATCTCATCGATAGTGACCACAATTGAATGCGGTAACTCTTCTCGGGCATCTCGCATTGCCGCCTCTCGAATTAACTCACAGATGAGTTGTTCGATATCTTGATCGCTCTTCACGTCATCGGGGTAGAAAGCTGGTCCTTCCGGAAGATTTTCGGCGATTAGCTTCTCGACTAAATCGACTTGATCCCATACCTTTGCTGAAACTGGGATGATCTCATCCCACTGAAATCCTTGAGCTAGGTCATTGATTGATAATAATTTTTCAGCGAGCGTCTTCTTTGCGACTAAATCCGTCTTGGTAACGAGGGCGAACTTTTTAGCTTTGGGGTACTTTGCAATTTCAGCCGCAATAAATTCATCTCCGGCGCCTGATTTTTCATCTGCCGGCAGACACATCATGATGACATCAACTGAATCTAAACTATCTGTCACCACTGCATTAAGGCGGTGTCCCAGCAAGGTGCGAGGCTTGTGAACACCTGGCGTATCTACGAGCACTGCTTGAAAAGATTCGCCATTGAGGATGCCTCGGATAGCGTGGCGAGTGGTGTTGGGGTGCGGGGAGGTAATAGCAATCTTGCTGCCAACGAGGGCATTAATGAGCGTTGATTTCCCGGTATTGGGACGTCCGACTATCGCGACAAAGCCGGAATGAAATTTAATCACTCGCTAAGTATCGCATCCTTCGATAGACCCATAAACAATTCGTAACCATCAGCGATTGAGGTAATGAGTTCGGCTTTCCTTTCGCCAATTAAACGGTGGCAACCCTCCGACGTTGGAGCAGTGATAGGACCTGGAATTGCAAATACCGGGCGAAAGATTTCAGCGGCGTCACGAGCTGTGCGCAGTGAACCACTTCGAAAGGCGGCCTCGACTACTAAGGTTGCATTAGAGAGCGCCGCAATAATGCGATTTCGCACCAAGAAACGAAATGGTCGCGCCACTACACCTGGCAGATATTCAGTTACAAGAGCGCCACTTTCAGCAATTTCGTCGAATAACTTTTGATTGCCCGCCGGATATGGCGAATCTAAACCGGAAGCCGTCACTGCCACCGTTAAACCTTCGGCAATCAATGCTCCCTTATGTGCAGCTGAATCAATTCCATAGGCACCACCGCTGACTATGGCGCAACCACGATCGACAAATCCAGCGGCAAATTCTTGTGCAATGCGAACTCCATAGTGAGTGGGATTGCGAGTACCAACAATTGCCAGCGATTGTTGGGTCAGTACGTTAATTTCTCCCTTCACGAGCAGCCCAAGTGGAGGTACTGCGAGATCATTGAGTTGGGGCGGCCAATTGCTATCAATTGGAGAGATAAATTGCGCTCCGATATCTGCGATCTCAGTCAGGGCCTTATCAGCGTTAAAAATCTGCGCTGGTTGATGTAATTGCAGAAAGGCATCAATCCCAATGTCATGAATTTGTTGGGCAACTTTCGGGTCACCGGGTTCAGTGGTTGCGAGCGCTATCAGGTATTGATTTCGCACAGGCTAACTCTCGGCCCGCAATAAATAGGCCTGCTCAACTTCTGTAAGGGTAGGAATTGAGACTCCACTTAAATCGGCCAAGGTCCACGATAAGCGAATAATTTTGTGGAGGCCGCGCGCTGATATGCGTTGCGCATCAACTTCATCGTGAAGAAATGTGAGCGCCTTACGGTGTGGAGCAAATCGATGGCGAAGTTCGCGCGCCGGAATATCGGCATTGAGCTGCCAACTGCATCCATTAAATCTTTCAAGCGCAGTGGCGCGCGCTGCCAATACTCGAGCGCGAATCGCGGCCGAACTCTCACCTACCTCCACACTGGCGAGATCGACCCTTCCAACTGGTTCAACTTCTACCCGAATATCGATACGATCCATAAGTGGGCCGCTAAGTTTGCCCATATATCTACGCACCTGAAGCGATGTGCAGATGCACCCACGGCCGCGCCCGGTAAATTTTCCACACGGGCAAGGGTTGGCTGCTAAAACTAAGAGAAATTTTGCTGGAAATGTTACTGTGCCAATTTGTCGAGCAATTGTTATCTCACCTGATTCAATCGGTTGGCGAAGTGAGTCGAGAATGCCAACTGCGCACTCAGGCGCTTCATCCACAAATAAAACTCCGTGATGGGCCAGACTAATTGCGCCTGGAAGTATGGTCTTGCCTCCCCCGCCCACAATTGCACTCCGAGTTGCGGTGTGATGTGGTGCAACAATGGGAGCTTCACTACTTAATGGAGATCGCTGGCCTAAACGACCGGCGATTGAATGAACTGCAGTAACTTCAAGTGATTGTTCGAGGGTCAGCGGCGGAAGAATTGTGGGAATTCGAGCAGCAATCATGGTCTTACCTGCTCCGGGTGGCCCAATTAAAAGCAGGTGATGCCCACCTGTAGCTGCAACCTCAGCGGCAAAGCGAGCCCTCCTCTGTCCGGCAACATCTGCGAAATCTAATTGCGGGAGATCCGTGTGCTCAATCAGATTTACTGGCGGCGCTTGATATTCGCCAGTGAGTAACCACTGATAAATCTCTCCGAGAGATGGAAAAGCCAGAATATTCATATCGCTCAGAAGCGATGCTTCATTAAAGTTCGCGGAAGGAATGATGGCGCGATGAATACCAGATTTATATGCGGCAATCAGCGACGGCAATACCCCGCGCACCGGTTTGAGCGAGCCATCGAGTGAAAGCTCGCCAATCACTACACAATCAGTGAGCGCATCAGCTGGCAATACTCCCTGCGCAACTAATAGCGCGAGCGCAATCGCGCAATCAAATCCGGGGCCACTCTTAGGTAACCACGCTGGTGATAGCGAAATAGTTATCTTCTTATGGACCCACGTCTGCCCTGAATTGATGAGGGCTGAACGCACTCGATCGCGTGATTCTTGAAGAGATGTATCTGGTAGTCCCAATAAATTAAAGGTTGGAATTCCATCACTTATATCGACTTCGACATCGACAACTGAACCTAATAATCCTTGCAAGGCCACGCTCTGTACTCTGGCAAGGCTCATAGAACTCCAGCGAAGTACTCAATGGAGTGTCGTCCATCTGCACCAATGAAAACGGTAGCGACATCGATAGCGTAATTACAGCCTAAGCAATCGTGGGTAGCTAACCACGCAAGTGCCAACCGTTGCATTCGCAGCAACTTAGTGGGGTGAATCGCTTCGAGTGGATGGCCAAAGGCAAGCGAGGTTCGGGTCTTCACTTCAATAAAGTGAAATGTTCCGCTGGAATCGAGCGAGACGATATCGACTTCACCTTCGCGGATTCGCCAATTACGATCGACAATTTCTTCACCGCGCGAGGTGCAGCGCTCAGCGATAAGAGATTCGCCGAACTTTCCTCTCAATTGATTTCCGCGCCGTTTAACCTTTGCAACCATGCTGCGCACCTTAATTCGAAGGTTGCACTCGCAAGCGAGTAAGAATTACAGCTGTGGATAATTACGCAAGTTCAGCAATATTAGAGAATGAACGTCGGTGAACTCGAGTAACGCCATATTTCTTCAACGCCGCAGTGTGTGAGGCAGTGATATAGCCCTTATGGCCGGCAAATCCATATTGTGGAAACTCTTTATCGAGTTCCACCATTATTCGATCTCGAGTCACTTTGGCAATAATTGATGCCGCGCCAATGGCCACTGAAACTTGATCGCCTTTCCATACGGCAACATTTGGTTGCGCTAAGCCTTCAATGGCATATCCATCGGTGAGAACATATCCCGGCGCTACCGATAAGCCATTTACGGCACGGCGCATACCATCGAGATTTGCTGCGTGAACTCCCCTGAGATCAATATCTGCAGGCGATATTTCCACGACACTTACTGCCTGCGCATGCTCATTAATCACATCAAAAAGTTTTTCTCGTTTTAATTCACTTAACTCTTTTGAATCACGAATCTCTGACCAGATTGGTGCAAAAGGATCTTCCAATATAACTGCAGCGACTAAGAGCGGCCCAGCACATGGTCCGCGTCCGGCTTCATCAACTCCTGCGATATTGGTAATGCCAGCTGAAACTAGTATTGATTCGATATTCAAGCGTGGTGAAGCGCTCACGATTACTGAGTTACAGGATCAATCGATGCGACTGAACCAAAGTGGTTAAACGGCCAGATAATTCCAAAGACCCGACCAGTTATCTTTGAGACTGGCACAAATCCATTGTTGATGTCATCTTGGTGATATCGAGAATCTGCTGATGCCCCTCGATGATCACCCATCACCCAAACTTTGCCTTCAGGTACAGTGACATTGAAATTGATTTCGGAAGGTTTATTTCCGGCGAAGATATATGGCTCTTTGGTTTCGGCGCCATTGATGAGAAGGTTTCCAGCTTTTGAGCAACAGACCACGTGATCACCGGCAACGCCAATGACGCGCTTGACCAAGAATTGTTTCGCTGGATTTGGAAGAACACCGGCTGCAATCAACGCCTCGTGCAGCACCTTCACTACCTTATTGCCACCTTCTTCTGCTGGGATGGGAAGCCAATTGGCAGGGTCACGGAAGACAATAACATCGCCGCGTTCAATTGATTTGGAGATAAAGGGAACCTTATTGACCGCGACTCGATCTTTAATCTGCAGCGTATTTTCCATGGATCCAGATGGAATATAGAAAAACTGCACCAAGAAAGTTTTAATAAAGAGCGATACAGCGAGCGCGATTACGACCAGTGCCGGGAATTCGCGAAAGAACGATCCCTTACGAGGTATAAATCGAGAAATTTTACTTCTCGGCTGGAGTTTCTTCAGGTGCATCTGCAGCTGGAGTTTCAACGACAGCAACTGCCTCTTCAACTGCTGGAGTTTCTGCAACTGCAACTTCTTCAACGACTGCAGCAGGTGCTTCAACTACTGGCGCAGCTTCTGGTGTTGAGAGAATGCCATCGCCATAACCTTCAATGCCATCGCGCTTTTCGCGAATCTTGGCCGCCTTACCGCGAAGATCGCGGAGGTAGTAGAGCTTTGCGCGGCGAACGTCGCCCTTCTTTACAAGTTCAATCTTTTCGATCACTGGTGTGTGAACTGGGAAGGTACGCTCAACGCCAACGCCGTATGAAACCTTACGG
>CAZMBG010000003.1:0-29622 GCA_964564615.1 uncultured Candidatus Planktophila sp. | reverse complement strand
AGAGAAGTCGTGAACCATGCGATCATCGAAGATATAGAGCGAACCTTCCCAAAGTGAGCTATCGCCATATTTCTCGCCGTACTTCACGATGCCGCCATCAATTTGGTAGACCTCTTTAAAGCCATTTTCGATCATGATGGCTGACAAAATCTCGCAGCGAATTCCACCGGTGCAGTAGGAGACGACCGGCTTATCTTTAATGTCGTCGTACTTTCCGCTCTTAATCTCTTCAATAAAGTCATGCGAAGTGCGAACATCTGGAACGACTGCGTTCTTAAACTTACCAATCTTTGCCTCATAGGCGTTGCGCCCATCAAAGAAAACAACCTCATCACCACGTTCGCGAACGAGCGCATCAACTTGGGCGGGGCGAAGGTGTTTGCCGCCGTTAATAACGCCGCGCTCATCGACCTTAATTGCATCGGGGTCACCGAAGGCAACGAGCTCTTTACGTACTTTGACCGAGAGGCGTGGAAAATCATTACCAGTGCCATCAGACCATTTAAATACTGTCTTTTTAAATCCTGGATATTCGCGAGTCAAGCGCACATAGGTCTTCAGCGCCGCCATATTTCCACCAAGAGTGCCGTTGATGCCGTGCTTGGAGATGATGATGCGTCCTTTTAATCCGAGCGACTCGCAGAGCTGGCGCTGCCATAACTTCATGGCATCGGTATCTGTAATAGGTGTAAATGAGTAATAGAGAATTACCTTATTTAACAGATGGGCATCGCGGTGCATAGCCCAAGTTTAGACCCGCACAGAAAAGGAGAGAAATCGGCTAAATCGGCTCGATCTGTGAACGCGGCGGCATATAGAAGGTTTTTCCCGCGGGCGAAGTCCACATACATGAACCATCGTCGTAGCTATCAATCTTCCAACCATGATGCGTCTTCATCTTATGATGTCTTCGACAGAGGGCACCTAGATTATCGGGAGAGGTTGTACCGCCATCATCGAATGCTTGTGCATGATCGAGATCGGCAAATTGTGCGCTGCGACGGCATCCTGGAAAACGACAGATGCGATCGCGAGCAATGAGGAAATCTTTGAGCGCCTGAGGCGGGTCATAACTTTCGCGACCGAAGTCGAGGAGATTGCCGGTCAGTGGTTCGGTAATAAAACGTTTCCATTGCGCATCGGATGCAATCTCGCGAGCAATAGAAGCAGGAATTGCGCCATAACCAGCGAGTTGTCCTGGATTATCGGCTAGCCCCATCAAGGTAGGTAGATCGACAGTGACATTGACAGTTAAAGGTCGGCGATGAGATTTAACAGTATCAAGAGTTGAGGTGAGGTATTGAGATGCGATTTCAACTAGCGCATCTGCGCGCTTCATATCTCTATCTCTATGATCGCCAGGTTGATCGCCTTCGCGCACAATGTGGGCTTCAATTGCATTCATCACAACCTGTGCGCCCTCTGCCGGCAAGATAGCGATTACAGTTGCCATTCCATCGATATCAGGCATATGAGCTACGCGACGTTGTTCGCGAGCGCTAGCCACCGCATCATCGAATTCGACCGGATTTCTCTTCGCGATGATATTGCGAACTAGATTGCCAACTTGGGCAGGGGTATGAAACTCAGAGAATGAGAGCGCGCGATTTTCAATCTCAAAGATTGCAGATTCTGGCAACCCACGATCAATCGCAGATGTAGTTTCACGAGCAATTGCAGCTGCGTGCGCAGCAGAGATCTCGCCTGTAGCGAGTGCGCTACATGTATTGGGAAGATGATTTGTGAGAGTGCGCGCCATATCAATCTTGATTTGAGCTGAGTTAGGGGAGATGCGAAGTGCGGTGGAGATATCTTCTCGCTCAGCCTCATCTATTCCGTAAATTGGATCATCGCTCTCAGTGGCCTCACGACCAGCAACAGCGACGATGGCGCGCGAGATAAGAGCTTGCACCCACGATGCCTGGCGTTCGAGCGCAGTGAGGTAGTCGATGCGAGCAGCGAGTGGGAGGTGGCGCGGATCGATGGCGGCGAGATGGGCGAGCGGCTGCGCGCCAGGGATTGCCGTCAGCAGCGATGCAATGCGATCAATATCTCCCTCGACTGAATTATCGAGATGAGAGAAGTCGAGCGGCGCTGATGTGAAGGTAGATAACTCTGCTGTGCTCATGGATATATCTTCGAAGAAGACACTGACAAAAAAGGGCGAGAAATAAGGTTTTGCGATGAATTGTGGATTACGAGAGGTAGTGCATCCCCCGGGAATATTTCACAAATCTTCGAAGTTGCAAGTAGTTGAAAGTTCAACTACTGTAAACCCAGAGCCAAAGACGCCTTGTGGGCTTGCAAGAAAGAGGCATATATGCCAGCGATAACAGTCAGCGATATCACCGTTCTGCCACGCATTCGAAATACCGATGCACATGGTGCGCCGTTACGTTCGCGCAGTATTAAAAGTATTACCACTGCACCACAAGGTTATGAAGGCGAAGGATTTCCTGTCCGTCGAGCATTTGCCGGCGTTGAATTAACTGAACTCGATCCATTTATCCATCTCGATCAAATGGGAGAAGTTGAATATGCTCCAGGTGAACCTAAGGGAACACCGTGGCACCCGCATCGTGGATTTGAAACCGTAACCTACATTATCGATGGCATCTTTGATCATAAAGATTCCAATGGCGGCGGCGGAACTATCACCAATGGTGACACTCAATGGATGACCGCTGGCGGAGGAATTCTGCATATCGAAACTCCGCCGGAAAGTTTGGTTGTATCGGGTGGTCTCTTCCACGGTTTTCAACTCTGGGTCAATTTGCCAGCGGCGAAGAAATGGTCGCCTCCTGCTTATCAAGATGTGCGAGCGAACGATGTAGCGCTCTTAACGACGCCCGATAGCGGCGCACTTCTTCGGGTAATTGCTGGTGAAGTAGATGGTCACTTCGGTCCCGGAAATACCCAAACCCCAATCACTTTATTGCACGCAACGCTCGCCCCTGGTGCAGAACTTCGTCTGCCATGGCGAAAGGATTACAACGCGCTTGTTTATGTAATGTCTGGAAAAGGTTTTGTCGGTGATGAAAACCGACCTGTGCAGATGGGACAACTCACCGTCTTTGGCGAAGGCGATGCAATTGTTGTTAAGGCGGCACAGACCCAAGAGAGTCGATCTCCCAATCTTGAGCTCTATATTCTCGGTGGCCAACCAATTCGCGAAAGTGTGGCTTGGATGGGTCCATTTGTGATGAATACCAAGCGTGAGGTACTCCAAGCATTTGAGGATTTTCAGAAAGGTTTACTGGGTTCAATCCCGGCAATCTATAAGGAAGATGCAAAGCGCCACGACAGTTCGAAATTGAAACGCACTGACAAGTTAAGTGGAGATGTCAAAGCGCCAAGTGCACAACACACTGCACAGGAAGTGCTTGATGTGCATAACGCACCTACCGATATGCAGGAGAGCTAAAGGTTCTTGAGCGCGCTCACGACTTTTGTGAGAGATTCTTTGGCATCACCAAACAGCAGAGTTGTCTTTGGATCATAGAGAAGTTCATTCTCAATTCCGGCAAATCCAGGGCGCATCGAACGTTTTAAGAAGATGACATTTCCAGCGGCACCTACCTCCAAAATTGGCATCCCATAAATTGGTGCGGTCGGATCGCTCTTAGCGGCTGGATTTACAACATCGTTTGCGCCAACAACTAAAACAACGTCAGTTTGTGGAAATGTTGGATTGATTTCATCCATTTCCACCAATTGCTCATAAGGAACATTTGCTTCGGCTAATAGAACATTCATGTGTCCTGGCATACGACCTGCAACTGGGTGAATTCCATATGCAACATCGATACCTTTTGCCGAAAGTAGATCAGCCATTTCTCGAATGGTGTGCTGAGCTTGTGCTACTGCTAGTCCAAAACCAGGAACAATGACAACCCGTTGGGCATAATTCAACAAAATTGCAACATCATCTGGCGATCCGGATTTCACCGGCCGTTGCTCTTGCGCGCCAGTAGATTGTTGAGGCTTTGCAGTGAAAGCTCCAAAAAGTGTGCCAAAGAGCGAACGACCCATCGCATCAGCCATCATTCGAGTAAGTATGGTTCCAGATGCTCCAACCAAAGTACCGGCAACTATCAAGAGCGTTGCCTGCAATACATAACCGCCAGCAGCCACTGTTAAACCAGTGAATGCATTAAGTAAAGAAATTACGATAGGTACATCTGCACCGCCAACGGGAAGCACAAAGAGCACACCGAAGAGCAGTGCGAGTGCAGCCATAACTAGTAAAGGTGTGGTTGTTTGTGATTGCACAGTCCAACCGGCACTTCCTAAGACGCCAGCAAGCGTTGCAGCAATAACCACTCGGCCACCTGGAAAGACAACGGGACGAGCTGTCATTAACTCTTGTAACTTCAAAAATGTAATGACTGAACCAGAGAATGAGTTACAGCCGACAACAACAGTAAATACAGTGGCAATTAAGACCGCAATCGTTGGAGGTTCGTTCTTGTTGAGAATATTAAGGTACTCAACAATTGAAACGAGCGCAGCAGCGCCACCACCGACGCCATTGAAGAGCGCTACCAATTGCGGCATGGAAGTCATTTCAATCTTGCGCGCTGCTGGAACTCCAATCAGCACTCCTACTGCTACAGCGGCGAGAATGAGTGGAAGATTCTTAAACTCCGTTATTACTGGGTCGAAGAAGACTAATGCGGTGGCTAACGTGGCGCCTGCTGCGCCAATTAAGTTGCCGCGGCGGGCAGATTTAGGGTGCGAGAGGCCCTTGAGCGCCAATATGAAGGAGGTAGCAACACCGAGACCTAGGAGATCATAAAGATTTGCATTCATCATTTATCTCCCTTCTTGCCCTTAAACATCTCCAACATGCGATCTGTGACAACAAATCCGCCCACCATATTGATAGTTGCGAGAACCACTGCAAGAAGAGAGAGCACGATAGCGAGCGTTGAATCTGCACCTGCGGCAACGATAATTGCGCCGACCAAGATAATTCCGTGAATTGCATTTGCGCCCGACATCAAGGGAGTGTGCAAGGTAGAAGAAACTTTTGAAACAACTTCAAAACCTACAAATATGGAGAGTATGAAAATTGTCAGAATTGCCATATCAGTCATGATTACTTCTTTCCTTCCGGCGTGCGGCGAGATCCACCATGCGTTACGGCGGCGCTATCGATAATTTCATCGCTAAAGTCAGGGGTAATCGAAACGACGCCATCAGTACTCTTAATCATTAAATTCAAGAGATTTAGAACATTGCGCGAGTACAGCATGGAGGCGTGGGCAGGAAGTTGAGATGGAACATCTTTTCCACCCCACATCACAACACCATGTGCAGTTGTGATTGTTTCACCCGCAACTGATCCTTCAACATTTCCGCCAGTTTCAGCGGCCAAATCAACAATGACCGAGCCTGATTTCATGGCGGCCACCATCTCTTGAGTCATAAGGCGTGGCGCTTGGCGACCTGGAACTGCAGCGGTCGTAATCACAACATCTGCAGCAGCAAGATAAGGTGTAAGTAGCTCGCGTTGCTTGGCTGCTCGCTCCTCGGTCATTTCGCGGGCATAGCCGCCAGCACCTTCGAGCGATTCAAGTTCGAGGGTAATGAACTTCGCTCCCATTGATTTCACTTCATCAGCTGATGCCGGACGAACGTCGTATGCGCTGACTACCGCGCCTAATCTCTTGGCAGTTGCAATTGCTTGCAATCCCGCGACACCTGCACCCAGAACAACTACTTGTGCAGGTGTCACTGTTCCAGCAGCAGTCATTAACATTGGAAAGAAACGAGGAGATAAATCTGCGGCAACTAATGCTGCGCGATATCCAGCACACAGTGCTTGGGAGGTGAGGGCATCCATGGATTGAGCGCGAGAAATTCGCGGAATTAGCTCCATCGAAAATGCTGTCACTCCGGCAGTCGCAGCGGTTTCAATACTCTCAACCTGAGTTACTGGGGAGAGAAAAGAGATAGTAATTGCGCCCCTTTTTAATTGCTTCATTTGATCCGGTGTTAGCGCAGTGACTGAGGCAATCACATCAGCGTGCGAAATAACATCACCAGAAGTGACAGTTGCGCCAGCAGCTGTATATGCATCATCAGAAAAACCAGATTGAATTCCAGCACCTGATTCAATTTCAACTACAACGCCCGATTTTATGAGTTTTGCGATGACATCAGGCGCTAGTGCTACCCGCCGCTCACCGCTCCGAATTTCCTTAGGAACGCTAATACGCATGTAGATAGGTTAGACCTACCTATGTGGCAACTACTAGTAAGTGGAGAAAGTAATTGACAGGAATTTGCTTACAGTTCGCCGCGAGTTAAGTGATAGAGAAGCGCCTGAATTGTGGTGCGACGGTGGAAAGCTTCCCGCCAAATCACAGATTTTGTTCCGTCAATCACAGATGATGCGACTTCTTCGCCTCGGTGCGCCGGTAGGCAGTGCATAAAGATTGAATCTGCAGAGGTAAGCGACATTAAGTGATCTGTAATAGCAAAAGGTGCTAGCACTCTTAACTTCTCTTCCCTTTCGGATTCAGGGTCACCCATTGACATCCAGACATCGGTATACAAAACACTGGCGCCTTGCGCAGCTGACTCTGGATCATTGGTGATTTCAATCGTCGCACCGGTTGTCGATGCAATTGCTTTAGCTTGAGCAATAACTGCATCATCTGGTGCATATTTACCAGCAGGAGTAGCTGCCACAACGTGAGCTCCCATAAGTGCGCCCATGATTAACCACGCATGCGTCATATTGTTTCCATCACCGATATATGAAAATTTACGTCCAGAAATATCGGTTCCGAATTTCTCTCGGATGGTGACCCAATCCGCCAAGAGTTGAGTCGGATGATCATCATCTGTGAGCGCATTAATCACTGGAATTGATGCCCACTGTCCGAGTTCTTCAACATCAGATTGTTTGAAGGTTCGCACAACAAGGGCATCGCAGAATCCACTTATGATGCGCGCAGTGTCTGCGATTGTTTCACCACGGCCTAATTGGAGATCATCGCCACGTAAGAAGATTGGTGTTCCACCCAAATGCGCAACGGCGGTTTCAGTTGCGAGCCGGGTGCGGGTTGAGGGTTTAGTCATATAAATTGCAACCGACTTATGCGCTAAGGCAGTGTGTGAACGCAGTGGATTTTCTGCGAATTCAGATGCAGTCGATAGTAAGAGCTCGATATTTTCACGAGTGAGATCGGAGGTGCGCAACAAGTCCTTCATTAGGTAAGTCTACCTATGAGATAACCCAGAGTTTTACGCATCTCAAGTATCCTTGCGCGCGTGGGTATATTTTCGCGTGAAATCGGAATTGGTGGTGGCAACGCCGATCCTTTTGCCGACACGCTAACGCTACCCGAGACGACCCCCCTCGAAGATGATGGCGGGCACGATCGCTTCGCTCATTACATCAAGAAAAATCAGATTGTCGAATCTGCTGTTACTGGTAAGGCGGTCAAAGCGCTCTGCGGAAAGAAATGGGTGCCATCACGAGATCCATCGAAATATCCCGTGTGCCCAATGTGCAAAGAGATCTATGAAGGTTTGCGCCCAGGACCGAAGGATGATGAGTAAATTTCATGCGCAGACTTCCTCATTTAAATCTTGGTAGACGCTACTCGCATGTCGCGCTTGCGATTTCTTTAATTGCGCCATTCTTCTTAGCTCCCTTTAATGCACCGGCAAGCCAGGCAGATAACCCACCGCGTAAAATTCTCACCGGTTGGATTCCTTATTACTCCACCAGAACCTCCCTGGCATCTGCACAACTGAATAAAGACCTCATACGTGAGGTAATGCCATTCTGGTACACATTGAAATACAACTCGAAAACTTCCTTGTCATCGGTCGTCGACCTTTATACCCCGGCTAACCCAAGCATCCCGATGGATCAAACTTTGGCATCGCTTCGTAGCGCCGGATTTTCAATTATTCCAACTATCACCGATGGAACCGCTAAGGATGTATTGGCAGGTTTACTTGCCAAGCCGGCAGCTCGAAAACAGATTATTGAGACCATCACCGCATTGGTGGTACAGAAACAATTTGATGGAATAGATTTAGATTTTGAAGGCTTCGCTTTCGTCGATGCCAATACAACATGGAGTAAAACAGCGCCGTTGTGGGCCACATTTGTGAAAGAGCTGTCGATTTCATTACACGCACAAAATAAATTGTTATCAGTGTCAACGCCATATGTGCTTGATCCAGCCGGCGCGCAAAAAGGGTATTACGTTTATAACTGGGCCGCGATTGCATCCAGCATTGATCGACTTCGCATCATGACCTATGACTACTCAGTCTCAAAAGCTGGCCCACTTGGACCTATTACGTGGACAGAGCGCACCCTTCAATATGCGGTAAAGATAATGCCGGCATCGAAGGTATATATAGGTATAGCTGGTTATGGTCGAGATTGGGTTACATCTGTAAGCGGCGTCTGTCCCGCGGATGTTGCTCCACTCATTAAGACCAGCGCAAAAGCATCAACATTTGTAATGTACAAAGCTCAAGGATTAGCAGCGACATATGGTGTTGTTCCGCAATGGAATGAAAAATATGCTGAAATGAACTTTACCTATCAAAAAGTTTATAACGGCACTACCGCAGGTGGACTGGCAACATCATGTACTGCAACTCGGACTGCGTGGTATCAAGATGCGAAGGCATATGGAATCCGAGCTGCGCTGGTGGATAAATATCGATTAGGCGGTATTTCAGCCTGGACTTTAGGAATGGAAGAGCCGACGGCGATGGATGCAATCCGCAACGTTGCCCTGCAAATTGCACCAGATCAAGTTACTGCCAACCTGACTCTTGACAGAAACGCAATCAAATACGGTGATGCAATTCTAGTAAACGCTAGCTTTGCCATTAAAGATAAATCTCCTATGCCAAATGTCGTGATAGAAATTCAGGGAAAATCGCAAGATAGTGACACTTGGCGAACAATTACTAAAGCCACAACTGATATCTCTGGAAAAATTTCCAAATATATATTGGTCGGTAAAGGAACTGTACTTCGAGCTTACTCTGAAGAAACGTGGGAGCGGAGTAAAGGATTTAGTAATGAAATACCAGTTTCGGTAGATCGCTTACTCTTTGTAAACGCTCCAGCTTCGATTCGACATGGCGAGACTTTGACCGTAACTGGTTCGCTACGTCCACGGACTGCTGGTACTTTTATTAAAGTCGAGAAGTTGGTTGCGGGGAAGTGGCAACCATTTGGAACTGTCATTGCAACTGATGCCCAAGGCGCCTTCACATTTAACGCTCCAACCGTCTCTAGAGGCACTGTGACTCTCAGAGTTTCGGCTGCGGCTGATGCGATGTGGCGGCTTGTCTCATCTGACACCTTCACGGTTCTCTTGCGATAATTCGGCTATGGTCAAGACCACCGATGCGCTCGAAGAAGAGCTTCGCGCAATCTTTTCGGCTGATACGCCGTGGGTCACAATTGTGTGGGATGACCCGGTAAATCTGCAGTCTTACGTTGTCTATGTTTTTATGGAGCTCTTTGGTTTCTCGCGAGCAAAAGCAACAGAGCTAATGTTAAAAGTTCACAATGATGGCAAAGCAGTAGTTTCAACGGGTAGTCGTGAAGAGATGGAACACGATGTAGCCAGATTGCATGAATATGGTTTGTGGGCCACTCTTCAACGTGGAGATCAGCCGCTATAAGGCGTTATAGGCAACGTTGACGAAACGGAAAGTGTAGATGAGCGAACAAACGCAAGGATTTAAACGCCATGGCGATCACTCATATGTCGCATTCTTCGCTGAATCAGAGCGAGAGGTATTGCTCAATCTATGCCAGCAAATTATTGAATTGTTGGCGGAACGTGTAGATGATGGGCACGACGATCCACTTGCTGCAATGGTTGGAATAACTTCACATGACTCACCACCTGAAGATGAAGTACTGAGGCGCTTATTGCCCAACGCATATGCCGATGAAGTCGATGCATCAGAGTTTCGCAGATATACCGAGTCAACGCTTCGAAGCAAGAAACAAGGACATGCAATGGCAATGCGAATTGCCTTGAAATCATCGGAAGCTGGTGAAGTCGAGCTCGACCATAAAGGTGCAAATGATTGGCTAGGCGCGCTAAATGATATTCGGCTAGCCCTTGGAGTACGCCTCAAAGTTGAAAATGATAATTATGACCACCTTGAACTTCTTCCACCAGATGATCCAATGCGTGGTGTGTATGCAGTGTATGGCTGGTTAGGTTGGCTTCAAGAGACTCTCATTTCGGCGCTTATGGATGATGTTGCCGATGATGGTGATTTATAGTTCGCTTATGGCGCTCACAATTTCTCGTTCTATCGTCGATGCAATACTCGAGCAGTCTCGCGTTGAATATCCGGACGAGTGCTGTGGTGCCATCTTGGGCCCCATCGGCAGCGATTCACCTCAACGCTTAAAACCAATGATTAACGCTGCTCATTCGCCAACGTTTTATGAATTTGATCCTAAAGATTTGCTGGCCCTCTATCGCGAGGCTGACGATAACGATGAAGAGATCGTGGTGATTTATCACTCTCATACCGAGACTGAAGCCCGACCTTCCCGCACGGATATCGCCTATGCCGGCGAACCAAATGCACATTATGTTCTGGTCTCTACCCGCAAAGAGATTGCACCTGCAACAGAATTTCGTTCCTTCCGAATCATCGATGGCGAAGTTACTGAGGAAGAAGTCTCAATTACCGATTAACGACATTCTTCGCCATAATGCGCATATGGCTATTGAAGTTCGCATCCCAACAATTCTCCGTCCATATACCAAGGATGAGAAAACTGTGTCTGCGCAAGGAGCAACGCTCGCTGAAATAATTTCCGATCTCGACACCAACTTCGGTCTTGGCGAGCGGTTACTCGAAAACGGTGCACTTCGTCGTTTTATCAATATTTACATTAACGATGAAGATGTGCGTTTTCTTGGCGGACTTGATGCTGCTGTGAAAGATGGCGACTCCATCACTATCTTGCCTGCGGTGGCCGGCGGCCAGTAATGGCGCGATTTAATTCACTCGAAGAATCAGTTGGACATACGCCTCTGATTGGTTTGCCGCGTCTGTCACCTGCGCCAAACGTTCGACTCTGGGCGAAGATGGAAGATCGCAACCCCACTGGTTCAATTAAAGATCGAGCAGCGCTCTCAATGATTGACGATGCAGTTGCACGCGGCGTACTTCAACCGGGCGACACAATTCTCGAACCTACAAGTGGAAATACCGGAATCTCATTGGCCATGGCGGCAAAGGTTCGTGGATTTAAAGTTATCTGCGTAATGCCAGAAAATACCAGCGCAGAACGCAAGCAATTACTTGAGATGTGGGGCGCAAAAATAATTTTCTCGCCCGCTGCTGGTGGATCTAATGAAGCTGTTCGAGTAGCGAAGGAGATTGCTGCTCAAAATCCAAATTATGTATTTCTCTACCAGTACGGTAATCCAGCAAATGCGCTGGCGCATTACCAAGGAACTGGTCCAGAAATTTTGGCCGACCTACCAACGATTACACATTTCGTGGCAGGTTTAGGAACCACCGGAACTCTGATGGGAGCAGGCCGTTACCTGCGAGAGCAGAAGCCCGATGTGCAGGTTGTAGCTGCAGAGCCACGATATGGCGAGTTGGTTTACGGGTTACGCAATATCGATGAAGGATTTGTACCTGAACTCTATGACGCTTCAGTTCTCACACGACGCTTCTCGGTAGGTGCAGAAGATTCAGTAAAGCGAGTCCGTGAATTATTGGAAGTTGAAGGAATCTTCGCCGGCATATCTACCGGCGCAATTCTCCATGCTTCAATTGCAATGGCCAATGAGGCGCTACGCGAAGGTCAAGATGCTGATATCGCATTTATAGTCTGTGACGCAGGTTGGAAATACTTATCTACTGGTGTCTATGGCAGCGATGTAGATCAAGCGACAGAGGGCCTGGAAGGAACGCTTTGGGCATAAATGCCCGTACGATGGCACCATGAATAATGCGCCAATCGGAATCTTCGATTCTGGTGTCGGTGGCTTAACTGTTGCGCGCGCGATTCTTGACCAGCTTCCCGGCGAATCGACTCTCTACATCGGTGACACCGCTCGCGGACCTTATGGCCCCCGCCCGCTAGCCGAAGTTCGTGAGTTTTCGCTTGAGGTTTTAGATTACTTAGTTGATCAAGGCGTAAAAGCCTTGGTTATTGCCTGTAACACGGCAAGTGCCGCCATGTTGCGCGATGCTCGTGAGCGCTATTCAATCCCGGTGATTGAAGTAATCCAACCAGCAGCACGTCGCGCTGTTGCAGCTACCCGATCCGGAAAAGTTGGAGTAATCGGCACACGCGCCACCATTGATTCAGCAGCCTATCTGGATGCATTCGCTGCTGCTCCGCAACTTGAGATTACTTCAATTGCATGTCCCCGCTTCGTTGAATTTGTAGAGCGTGGTGAAACTTCTGGCGAAGAAGTCACTGCAATTGCACGTGAATATTTAGCGCCGCTCAAAGCGGCACAGATTGATACTTTGGTACTTGGTTGCACCCACTACCCATTACTCACCGGCGTTATTTCCTATGTGATGGGCAATGAGGTCTCGCTCGTTTCCAGCGCAGAAGAAACGGCAAAAGATTTATATCGAGTATTGGTTGAGAAGTCGATGTTGGCAGAACCTGGCCACACCGCCAACCATCAATTTTTAGCCACTGGCGATGCCAAGGGATTTGAAGTTTTGGCCCGTCGCTTTTTGGGTCCAGAAGTCGGTTCAGTTCAACATAAGGATATATAAATGACACGTAATGACGGACGCGCAGTTGATCAGCTTCGCGATATTAAAATCACGCGCGGATGGTTAGATCACGCTGAAGGTTCAGTGCTGGTTGAATTTGGAAAGACACGAGTCCTCTGTGTTGCATCCTTCACACCTGGTGTTCCTCGATGGCTAAAAGATTCCGGTAAAGGTTGGGTGACATCTGAATATTCAATGTTGCCACGTGCTACTCATACCCGTTCTGATCGTGAGAGCGTGAAAGGAAAGCTTGGTGGACGTACCCAAGAGATTTCCCGTTTGGTAGGTCGTTCGCTCCGTGGAATCGTAAATATGGAAGAGCTCGGTGAAAATACCATCGTCATTGACTGCGATGTACTTCAAGCAGATGGCGGCACTCGTACAGCTGCGATTACCGGCGCATATGTAGCGCTTGCAGATGCAATTGCTTGGGCAACCAAAGAAGGACATATCAAGCCAAGCGCTAAACCACTCAATACATCTGTTGCGGCAGTGAGCGTTGGAATAATTGATGGCGTTCCAATGCTCGATCTCTGCTATGAAGAAGATGTCCGCGCCGATACCGATATGAATGTGGTCTGCACCGGAGATGGAAACTTTATTGAGGTGCAAGGAACCGCAGAAGGAACGCCATTTGATCGAGTACTACTCAATTCACTCCTAGATTTGGCAGTGAAAGGCACACATGAACTTACTGCGCTGCAAAAGAAAGCACTTGGCGCTTAATTGAGCCACACACTCTTACTTGCAACTCGTAATCAAGGAAAAATTGAAGAGTTTCGACGTATTCTCGAATCGCTTGCGCCTGGTCAAATCAATTTAGTTGGCTTAGAACAGTTCCCTGATACCCACGATGTTGTAGAAGATGGCAAAACTTTTGAAGAGAATGCGCTGAAGAAGGCACGCGAAATGTCAGAGGCAACCGGCTTGCCTGCAATAGCCGATGACAGTGGTTTGTGTGTCGATGCGCTCGGCGGTGATCCGGGAATTTACTCAGCTAGATGGGCTGGCAGCCACGGCGATGACCGAGCAAATCTAGAGAAAGTCCTCGACCAAATGAAAGATGTTCCAGATGACCGACGAGGGGCTTACTTCATCTGCGTCGCCGCGCTCTATCTTCCCAATGGAAAATCCATCTGCGTTGAAGGTCGTTTCCATGGTTCACTTCTTCACGCTCCCGTCGGAAGCAATGGATTTGGTTATGACCCAATCTTTCAGCCAACAGGTCTCGATATTTCAAGCGCCCAGATGTCGGCTGAAGCGAAGGATCGCATTTCACATCGAGGAAAGGCCTTGCGCGAAATTGCGCCGCAGGTCATTGCAGCGCTGGCGAAACTCTAATTTGAGGTCAAATCACCCTTTAATTTCTAGTAAAAACCTAGGTTAAACTTCACCCTGTACCTACGCGTAAGGAGCACAACGTGGCAGTTAAGAAGACAGCTAAGAAGCCAATCAAGAAGGCAACAGCGAAGAAGGCGACAGCGAAGAAGGCAACACCAAAGAAGGTTGCTAAGAAAGCTGTAGCAAAGAAGGCAGTTGCAAAGAAGGCTGCCAAGAAGGCAGTTGCTAAGAAGTCTGTAGCAAAGAAGTCTGTAGCAAAGAAGTCTGTAGCGAAGAAGGCAACAGCAAAGAAGGCAGTTGCTAAGAAGTCTGTAGCTCGCAAGGCAGCCCCTAAAAAGCGCGCAGTGAAGAAGTCGCCGGTAAAGAAGAGCGTCGCAACTAGCGTTGTAGTTCCTCCAGTTCCAACTACCGGATCGCGCGATCGAGTTAACGTCTCAACCACACCTGCGGCGCCAGTAAAGAGTTCAACTCCAACTCCACCAGTTAAGCCATCTGCAGCTCCACGTCAGAAGACTTCTCGTAGCGTGCTATTGGCAGTTCTGCTCGGTGTTGCAATCCTTGCTGCAATCGCCGCATCACAATCCAATTCAAATGATGGCACCGCCACAACTGAACCAACTGCGGTTGAATCAGCTTCACCAACACCATCTGAGTCGGCTTCAGCTGAACCTTCTGCGAGTGAATCAGCAGCGGCATCAGGCGAAGCGCCATCGCGTTTTATCGGCAATTGGAAAGATGGAGAGCACACTGTTCTTACTCTTACGTGGAAAGCTCCAGCAGGCGATGTCACAGGATATAAAGTTGAGATCAATGTTGGACAGGCCGGTTGGACAGAAGTTGCACAACTTCCAGCAACCGAACTTTCGGCAGATCTAACAAAGACATCAACTGATTCTTGGACACAATTCCGAGTATCAGCTGTCTATTCCGATGGATCACTTGGTACTGCGAAAGCCTTTGGTTTCAACGGAACCTTTAAGTAACCGACATTTAAGAAGCCCGGTCTCTTAAATGAGGCCGGGCTTTTTTATAAGTATTTTCTGATCTCGGCTACATAAACTGCCGCGCCGGTCGGAACGAGATGCACCCCATCTGGCGCAAAGTACTCTGGATGCCCTTCCGAGATAGTCGCCCAATCAACAAGATATGCATTGTTGTAGCTACCTACAACTTTAGCGATGATTTCATTATTACTATCTCGCCAAGGACGCGGAACTGCGGTGTTGACGACAATGATTTTCGGCTGATTCTTTATCAATTCAAATATATCGATTACTTGCTCTTCGGTAATTGGGCCATTGTTTCCAAGGTTAAAGACAATTGGACCGGTAGGAGCTTGCGGTAAATCGTGAGATATTTCAGAAGCCAATTCGCTAGCTTGTCGCCCGACGCGCGCATTCACTAACCCGAGTTGGCTCTCTTCTCCTAGCAAGTTTCTTATTCCTAGAATTACTGAGTCGCCAGTCAGCCAGATGCCATCAGGCGCTGAGGCGCTGATAGCCGTTGTAGTTTCAAGAGATGCAATTAAATCTGCGCGTTTTTGATTGCCGATTGCAACTGCACGTATAGAGATGGTAGAGATAAGGGTAAAGACAAGAAGAACTCCGACAATAAGTCGACGCTTTTCACGGAGGCGTTGTTCTTCGGTGCGATATTTCAGACCCTTAAGCCAATACGTCACGAGCCCTCGTCGCACCGGTAATTCAATATAACGAAGAGATATATCGGCAAGTGCCAACACCACTAAAATTCGAAGTGCGTACAGCGCCCACGTCTGACCTGTTAAATCTACATGTGGGCGAGTAACTTGAAATATCACCCAATGCCAGAGATAGATTGCGTAAGACCGTTCGCCTATCCAGAGCAGGACTTTATTCTGCAAAATTGGAGCAAAGCGTGAAGCCGGATGCACGACGGATGTGATGATTGCGGCGCCAAAAATTCCGGCCAGTGGAAAGGCAATCTTATAGAGAGTCGGTTTACTCTCATCGATAAGGAGAAATGCAGTAAGAATTCCGAGAAAGCCAAAGACGCCAATTCCATCTATAAAATCTTGTGCACGACGTGTGACTACCGTTTTAAAGTTTTGTGGCACCCACGATACGGCGAGCGCTGATCCTAAAAAGAGGCCGATGCTATGGGTATCTGTTCCAAAGTACACGTGGCTCACCTTCGATGCGCTTGCAGCATCGAGTGAGAAAGAGACCAAAAGTAAGGCAATTCCAGAGAATGTAGCGATTAACAAGGCCACGATTGGAATTCGCTTCTTGCCAAAAAATCGTAGTACCGCCAACAAAATCAGCGGCCAGACAAGGTAAAACTGTAATTCCACCGCCAGCGACCACGTATGTTGCAGAAGTGGCGCTCTTCCAATATTTTCAAAGTAATCCTGATGATGCGCCACCAACCACCAGTTCATTGTGCCGGTGATTGCATATGGTGCATCGGTAAGAAATCGTTTGATGGTATCTGGTGCCCATATTCCTACTGCAATAGCAGTTGAGATAAGCATAAAGAAGAGCGCCGGCATCAATCTGCGCAATCTGGCGAGGTAGAACTTTTTTAGATCAAGCCCACCGCTGCGTTCAATCGAATCTAAGAGCAATCGAGTAATGACATACCCAGAGATAACGAAGAAGAGATCGACCCCGAGGAATCCTCCTGGAATCCACGCAAAACCTAAGTGGTAGAAGATGACCGCCAATACCGCGATAGCGCGTAAGCCATCAATCGCCGGAATGTATTGAATTGGTGTCGGCGCTAAAGTTTCGTTGCGCTCCATGGGAAGTTTTTGGGGAGGTTGCTAGTTACTTGCGCTTAGCAGTTGGCTTCTTAGAAGTTTTCTTTGGCGCTGCAATGGCAGCTGATGTGCGACGGCTCTCAACTTTGACCGGTTCTTTGCGACGAACGGTTCCATCTTCATTGAGTGAGTCGTTAACGACATCTTGCATAGTCGCCAAACGGGCAAATGCTGCATCAAGACGTTGACGAGATTGTGCAATGGCTTGTTCGGCAGCTACTAAAGATTGTGATTGAACGCGATAGAGGCGCTCTGATTCGGAAATTACTTCAGCAAGCCAGCGGCGATATTCGATGACCTCATTTGCGGCATCAGAGACAATGCGCTCACCTTCGCGCCGGGCAGCAGATGCAAGTGCAGCCGCTTCGCGACGCTTAGTCTCGATGACAGCCTCTGCTTCGCGAGTAGCTTCAGCTACGAGTTCAGTAGCTTCTGCTTCTGCCGCTGAAATGTATTTACGACCACGAGCTTCAGCGCCAGACAAGATACTACGTGCCTTTGTCTCGGCGGTCTCGACCGTATCTTTAGCATTACGAGTGCTCTCAGTAATCAAACGTTCTGCAGCTGCAAATGACTTTGCTTCACGAGCTTGCGCGGATTTGATCATCATCATCGCAGTTTCAGTTGCGAGAATTTCAAACTCTTCTTTGCTAAGAGCGGTGATATCGCGGCGAGAACGCAGGTCAGCTAATTGTGATTCGAGTTCGCGAATGCGATCGAGAGGGTTGCCAGCAGAACCGCGCTCAGATTCTTCACGGAATCCGACCCAGTTAAGAAAGTCTTTCTTCTCTGCCATGTTTTTACCCTTCGCTAGCGTTCTCAGCGGGTAAAGATTAGAGCATCGCTAATAGATGAGTAAATCGCCCTAATTTCACGCATATATTGCGCGCCAATTTAGCGTGAACGGTATATGGCAAAGCAGACAGCGAGATATTGGGAGATCCAGGCGGCCAAGACAAAGATATGGAAGAGCTCGTGGAAACCAAAATACTTTGCATTCCGGCCAGGTCGTTTTAAAGCGTAGAAAATTGCACCGATGGAGTACAGCAAGCCACCAATAATGATTGGCAATAAGACCCAGAGTCCGCCCCGATCATAAAGCTGCGGGGTGTAGACAACTGCCACCCAACCTAAGAGTAAATAATTGGCAACATAGAGCCAACGCGGAGCACCAATCCAAAAGACACGAATGGCAACACCGGCGAGCGCGCCAGTCCAGACAATAGCCAACAAGATATTTCGATCGTGTGGTTCAAGTAAAGCGACTGCGAATGGCGTGTATGAACCTGCTATCAATAAGTTGATATTGGCATGATCCCACCGGCGCCACATCTTCTTCTTAGCTGGCGACCACGGTACTCGGTGATAAATTGCTGAAACGCTAAATAACATTATTGCTGTGATGGAATAAAGGGCGACTGCAAATTTCAGCGACTCTTTACTTAATAAGAAGAGAATTAATGAAGCGATAATTACCGCTGGAGTTGCGCCAAGATGAAACCAACCGCGTAATTTAGGGGGAGTTGCGGATAAAACCTCAACAACCTTCTTTGCCTGCTTCACCATAGGTGAATACTAGTCATTTCTAAGGTTTCTGACTGAGCTCACCATGAGTGAAATAACTCCTCCGATAAGCGTCAAAGTTCCGGTGACGCCTAACATCGTATTTACTCCAAAGTGGTGGGCAAGTGGGCCGGCAACAACTATTCCCAGGGGAGCGATTGCAAATGAGCCAACTGCGTCATATGACGCTACTCGCGAATATGACTCTTCTGGTACGTGGTGTTGGAGCGATGTGTACCAAGAGACTAAGAAAATTTCGATGGTCGCTCCTGAAATTATCGCCGCCACTACTGTAAGCCACATCGAAAGATCAAGGGCAAGCGAAAAATCCCATATTACAGATATGCAAATAAGTATCATCGAGGTAAATAGCGGTCGCTCAAATTTCACCTTGAGTACAAGGTAGCCACCAATCACCATGCCAATAGTCATACCAGCTAAGTTGTAAGACCAATAGCGAGGACCAGAACTGTCGCCACTGAAATTGAGTGGCCCTAAAACCTGAACCATCGATTCGAATGCCATATTGATGGCGGCAAAAGTTACAACCATCGCGACAACCCAAGATCTGGAGATAAATTCCTTCCAGCCAATAATGAGATCGCCAATAACACCTTTATTCTCGTATTTCTCCTTCTCTGGTAATTGCAGATTCCACACAATAATTCCAGCAACTGCAAAAGTTGCCGCATCGACAAGTAATCCCCAACCAGGGTTTAAGGTTGAAACTAAAACTCCACCAAGGAGTGAGCCAAAGATGTACCCGATATTGCTCATCAGCCCAACAAAGGCATTACCTTTTTGACGAATCTCTTTCGGCAAAATCGTCGGCAGCACTCCGGACATTGCCGGAAACCAGAGCGCATTGAGAACTCCAAATGCACCACCCATTGCAATAAGGAGCCAGACATGCTGAAAACCAGAGATGAGTGAGATCGCACTTATCGCCACAAGCGCACTTCCAATAATGTCGCTTCCGCCAACGATTCGATTACGGGGAAAGCGATCTGCAATTACTCCACCAAAGAGCATAAAAGCAATCATTGGAAAATATCTGGCAGACATGACAAGTGAGAGATCGGATGCATCGGCCCCAGGAATACTCAATACGCCAAATGCTAAGGCGATTGGTGAAATCCCATTACCAATATTGGAGATGAAGCGGGTCGCAGCAAAAGCAGTAAAACCCTCAAATTGGCGCAACTCCATCAGCTCTGAACGCATATTCGGTAGCCTACCTCTTCACGTTCTATTTACTTGTTGATAGACAAATGTGCTGAGCGCTGAGAGACTGCCGCCATGACATACCGTTCACCAATATTTGAACTCAGCGATACCTATATCAATAAGTCTGCGCAATTTAGTCCGATGGGATGCACCTATCTCGGACTCGATATTTTGCAAGATGTACTTGACGACTTTTCACTCGCAGCAGAAGAAACTCGCGTTCAGTACGACCGAGATGTTCTGCAGCAACTCAAAGCGCTTACTCCACAAGATGAAATCGACCGCGTTGCCCAAGCGGTGATGGTCGAGCGCATTGAATCTGGGCTACTACTTCACGACAGTCGAGAGTCATACGTGCTCTGGAATGTGCTGACTTCGCCACCTTCAAATGTGCGCTCAATCTTTGAATTAATGCCAAAGAAGAGCGAAAAAGATTTTGACAATATTGCAAAGCGTCTTGCAGCTGTTGAGAAGGCTTACAAGTCGTGGTGCGAAACAATTATGGAAATTGCCAAGAGCGGTAAGACGACAGCGCAACGCCAAGTTAAAGGTGTGATTGCTCAGCTCGATAGTTATGCTGCTGGTGGATATAGCGGTATGGCGAAGAACTTCGACCCAGAAGGTAAATACCCAGCAGTGCACGAAGCCGCAAAGTTGGCTGAGAAGGCATCGGCAGACACAGCGGAGTTCTTGCGATCACAATATCTGCCCATTGCCAACCCAAATGATGCAGTAGGAGAAGAGCGCTATGCAGTGTGGTCACGCTACTTCACTGGTGCCAAGTTAGATCTACGCGCAACTTACGAGTGGGGAGTCGCAGAACTCAAAGCGATCAACGAGCGTATGTGGGAGATTTCGAAAGAGATTAATCCTGATGCTAAGACGTTGCGAGAAGTTGCAGACACTCTAGATAATGATCCAAAATATAAAATTGTTGGTAAAGAGAATGTCATCAAGTACCTGCAGGATTTCACTGACAATGCAATGAAGCGTATGAATGGCGAGTACTTTGAAATTGATCCACGCATCGCAATCTGTGAGGCTCGCTTAGCTCCAGAAGGCAGCGCGTCGGCGCCGTACTACAACCCACCATCTGAAGATCTCTCTCGCCCAGGTACAACCTGGATTCCAATGCTTGGCAAAGATGAAGTCAGCAATTGGCATTTAGTCTCAACGTGGTATCACGAGGCAATTCCTGGACACCATCTTCAAATTGCAACATCAATTGTGGAGAAGGATCGCCTCTCACGTTTCCAGCGCACCGCTGCATTTATTAGTGGTTATGGTGAAGGTTGGGCGTTATATGCAGAGCGCTTTATGAATGAACTCGGCGCATTTAATGAACCAGGAATCGAAATGGGCTATCTCTCAGCTCAAGCGCTACGCGCTGCTCGAATCGTGGTCGATATTGGAATGCATCTTGGCTATGAAGATTTCGATGGCAAGGTGTGGAACGCTGATAGCGCTCGTAAGTTGCTCAATGAACAAGCCTTGCTCGATGCAGATCACTCAGCGAGTGAGACCGATCGATATCTAGGTTGGCCTGGACAGGCGATTTCATACAAGGTTGGTGAACGAGTCTGGATGAACGCCCGCGAAGAGGCGCGTCAGCGACTTGGCGATACATTTAATATGAAGAAATTCCACACCTATGCGCTCAAGCTCGGACCAATGGGCCTAGACCCATTTGCCGAAGAGATGAAGCGCTGGGACGGAAACTAAAAGAGCGTCACTACGAAAGTTAAAACTGCTGCAGGGATACAACTCTGCAGCAGTACTTTTGTGGCGTACTTTCGATCTGCCGCAAGTGCAGCGGGATCCTTCACTGCCGATGTCTGGCCTGTCTTGCCGAAGTTAAAGACTCCCATATAGCCATATGCCAGACAGAATTTTTTGCGAGCTTGCACGAAACCTACCGATGCCGCCATTGCTGGTAAGAAGAGAAAGAGTCGATCGGAGGTTGGTGCGTTATTGACTACGAAATATGCACCAAGAGCTACATAGATGAGAAAACCAATGATTGCTACTCGATAGCGCTGATGAATTTCGGCTTGGCCAATATTGCAGGATCCTGCTACGTAATTACTCATGGCAAAAGGTTAGATGAATTTTGGTGCGGGAGGCGGGACTTGAACCCGCACGCCGAAGCACTAGTTCCTAAGACTAGCGTGTCTGCCATTTCACCACTCCCGCGGTAGAGTCCAAGAGTACTTTGCGCAGCCGCAAAGCCCCAAATCGTGGATATGCGCGTGAATAACGTAAAGAATTGGGAACGAGAAGCGCTCTCTGCCCATTAAAATACGCAAATGTCATCAATCGCAGATCAATTAGCGCACCAGATCCGTGCGCTGGTTAGCGCTGCCATTGAGCGGGGAGAATTAAGCGGCGACGTTCCATCCTCCATAGTTTTAGAGCGCCCAAAGAATCGCGATCACGGAGACTATGCAACTTCCATTGCTTTGCAGTTGGCAAAGTCAGCCGGAAAAAGCCCACGCGATGTAGCTCAGATTTTGCAGAGCGAGATTTCAACTATCGCAGGAGTGGCAAAGGTAGAGGTTGCTGGCCCTGGCTTCATTAACATAACTTTAGATCGCGCAAATCAAGCTGAACTTGTTCGCATCATTCGTAGTGCGGGAGTTGGTCAAGCAAATACATACGGCCACGGCAATTCATTGGCAGGCGTCGCTATTAATTTAGAATTCATCAGCGCAAACCCAACTGGGCCACTTCACCTTGGACATACTCGTTGGGCGGCAGTTGGAGATGCGCTTGCCCGGGTTCTTGCGGCAGCGGGCGCTACCGTAACCCGTGAGTTCTATATCAATGATCGCGGTCGACAGATGGATCTCTTTGGCCAATCAGTCCAGGCGGCAGCTTTAGGTCAGCCAACTCCAGAAGATGGTTACCACGGTGAATACATTCAAGACTTAGCAAAGATAGTGACATCAGAAAATCCGGGCATTACAACTGCTGAAGATTTTCGAGAAGCAGCTTACAAAGTGCAACTAGCGCAACAACAAGGTGTTCTAGATACATTCCGAACTCATTTCGACGTGTGGTTCAGCGAAAGATCGCTCCACGAATCTGGCGCGGTCGAACACGGTTTGGAAAAATTGCGCCAGCAAGGCCATGTTTTTGAAGAAGATGGCGCGGTCTGGCTGCGTACCACCGACTTTGAAGATGATAAAGACCGTGTACTTGTAAAAGAGAATGGCGACCTCACTTACTTTGCATCTGACACCGCTTATTACATCAACAAGCGCGAACGCGGTTTCGATATCTGCATTTACATGTTAGGTGCAGATCATCACGGATACGTTAATCGACTACGTGCAGTAGCTGCGTGCGCTGGTGACAATGCTGATTACAACATTCACGTATTGATCGGTCAGCTTGTGAAAATTATGGAGGCGGGCGAAGAAGTCAAGCTATCTAAGCGCGCTGGCACCATCATTACTTTGGAAGAGTTAGTCGAAAAAGTTGGAGTCGATGCAGCTCGATATACGTTAATTCGATATCCAGTCGAAACTCCAATGGTGATGGACCTTGATATTTTGCGTCGCAATACCAACGAAAACCCTGTTTATTACGTGCAGTACGCGCATGCACGAATAGCTGCTGTTCTACGTAACGCCCAAGAATTGGGTATCGATACCTCACTTACATCATTTGATCCTTCACAATTAACCCACGATCGCGAGAATGAGTTACTCGGAGCTTTAGCAGAATTTCCGCGCATTGTGGCCAGTGCCGCCGAACTTCGCGAACCACATCGAGTGGCACGCTATTTAGAAGAGTTAGCTGGTGTTTATCACGGTTTCTATGCAGATTGTCGTGTACTACCTCTTGGAGATGAACCGCCAAGTTCAATCCATAATGCGCGACTCAATCTGTGTGCAGCAACAATGCAAGTGATTTATAACGGTCTGGAACTATTGGGCGTCAGCGCTCCAGAGAGAATGTAGCTATGACAGTCTGGTCGAAGAATAGTGAGTTCCGCAATGGTGTTCTGCATTGTGCAGGAGTCAGCGTTACCGATCTCGCCGCCCAATTCCAAACGCCAGCATTTATCCTCGATGAAGATGCATTCCGCAGCCGGGTACTCGCCTGGAGCGAGGGTCTCAATCGTGAATTTCCTGGCAACCAAGGCCATGTTTTCTACGCTTCAAAAGCTTTCACCTGTACCGAAGTTGCACGATGGATTAGCCAACTTGGTATCGGCATAGATGTGTGCACGGGCGGCGAATTAGCAGTTGCGCTCGCTGGTGGAATAGATGCAGCAAAGATTCAAGTGCATGGCAATAATAAATCTGAAGCAGAGATTAGAAAAGCCGTTGAAGTCGGCGTCAATACCATTGTGATTGATTCACTCTTTGAAGTCGATCGCGTTGCACAAGCGGCAATTGAATTTAATAAAGTTGTGCCGGTACTCATACGCCTAACCCCTGGCATCGAAGCGCATACTCACGAAAAAATATCGACCGCACATGAAGATGTGAAATTTGGATTCTCTATCGCCTCCGGTGCAGCTTGGGATGCAGTTATGAAAATTGCATCACTTCCTCAACTCGATCTCCGTGGTGTGCACGCACATATCGGTTCACAAATATTTGGTACCGATGCATTTGAGATTGAGGTCGAGCGACTTGTTGGCTTTATGGCCAAGTACCGCGATACATATAGCCGCGAGCTTCCCGAGCTCGATCTCGGAGGTGGCTACGGCATCGCCTATCTGCCTGGCCAAGAAACTGTGGAACCACACGATGTCTTGCCAGCTATTGGTGCAGTCGTCCGCCGAGTGTGTAGCCAGAACAATCTAGCGATCCCAGCAATTTCTATCGAACCTGGTCGCAACATTGTCGGACCAACTATGTTCACTTTGTACGAAGTCGGAACTGTTAAGAATGTGCAGCTCGAAAATGGATCAACTCGCACCTACGTTTCAGTCGATGGTGGAATGAGTGACAATATTCGGACCGCTTTGTACGATGCAGAATATTTTGCAACTCTCGCTAATCGCCAGTCTTCTGCAAGGACTCAATCAACGCGTATTGTTGGTAAGCATTGCGAAACGGGAGACATTGTTATTAATGAGATTGACTTGGCTTCCGATGTTGAACCGGGAGATCTCATCGCAACACCTGCAACCGGAGCTTACGGCCGCAGTATGGCAAGCAATTACAACCACATTCTGAGACCGCCCGTTATTGCAGTAAAAAATGGAAAAGCACGCGTAATCGTGCGGCGTGAGACCATCGAAGATTTACTCGCACTCGATAACTAGTACCTGTGAAAGAATAGGACCATGAGCCAAGCACACAAACCCGTTCGAATCGGCATGCTCGGCTGTGGCGTAGTGGGCAGTGAAGTTGCCCGACTCTTATTGGCAGATAGCGCTGAACTTTCTACTCGCGCTGGAGTCACCATCGAACTTAAGCGTATTGCCGTGCGCACAATCAAGCCTTACCCAGGTATTAACCCAGACCTCTTTACTACCGACCCATTTTCTATTGTTAATGATCCTGAGATTGATTTGATCGTAGAAGTAATGGGCGGCATTGAACCAGCTCGCGAATTAGCGCACTTGGCAATTAAGAATCGCAAGTCGATAGTGACCGCTAATAAAGCGCTCCTTGCCAGCCATGGCGATGAACTTTTTACGGCAGCCTATGCACAAGGTGAAGATATTTATTACGAAGCGTCGGTAGCTGGTGCAATTCCAATTATTCGCCCGCTGCGCGATTCGCTAGTAGGCGACTTTGTTATGCGCATTATGGGAATCGTAAATGGCACCACCAATTACATTCTCACGAAGATGCATGAAGAAGAGAAAGATTTTTCAGTCGCGCTCAAAGAAGCACAGACTTTGGGTTATGCCGAAGCTGATCCAACCGCTGATATCGAAGGATTTGATGCAGCTGCAAAAGCAGCAATTCTCTCGGGCCTGGCATTTCATACTCGCGTGACTGTCGATGATGTCTACCGGGAAGGTATTTCAAAGATCACGCTCGAAGATGTCAAGATTGCAAAGTCGATGGATCACGTGATTAAGTTATTAGCAATCGCAGAGTTAACTCCCTCCGATGAAATTTCAGTGAGAGTTCACCCAGTTATGATTCATAAAGATCACCCACTTGCCTCTGTGCGTGATGCATTTAATGCCGTCTTTGTTGAAGCTGAATCAGCAGGGCCATTGATGTTCTATGGTCGCGGAGCTGGTGGAGCACCAACTGCTTCTGCAATTTTGGGCGATATCTTGGCAGTCTCACGCCATATTGCTCACGATGCAGTGGGACAACGCGAAACTGATTATGCAGATCGTGACATCGCACCCATTGAAACTACCAAAACCAAATTCTTAATCCGCCTTGAGGTTCAAGATAAATCGGGTGTTTTGGCAGCTATCGCAAATACCTTTGCCCAACACGGAGTTTCTATCCAAACCGTCGATCAAAATGGTCGAGGTGCCGATGCAGAATTAATTATCGTTACCCACTTAGCAACAGAAGGCGAACTCAAGAGCACTGTGGAAGCGCTTAAGCAGATGGATATCGTCACCAGTATTTCTAGCGTCATTCGCGTAGAAGGAGCAATTTCATAAATGGGGCTCTTTTCTAAAGCTAAAGGCGCTCACCAATGGCGCGGCGTCATCGAGGAGTATCGCAATCGCCTACCGGTATCAGCAAAGACTCCTGTGGTCTCCTTGCGCGAGGGCGGAACTCCGCTGATTCACGCGGCCTATCTCTCGCAGATCTTAGAAAATGATGTCTGGGTAAAGTTTGAAGGAATTAACCCAACTGGTTCATTTAAAGATCGCGGTATGACTATGGCGATTTCCAAAGCTGCAGAAGATGGCGCGAAGGCGGTCATTTGTGCATCAACAGGAAATACATCGGCATCAGCAGCTGCATATGCGGTTAAGGCGGGCATGACACCGGCAGTATTAATTCCGCAGGGAAAGATTGCGATGGGCAAACTTGCGCAAGCAGTGGCTCACGGCGCTTTGCTTCTACAAGTTGATGGCAATTTTGATGATTGCTTGGTACTTGCCCGCGAACTTTCGGAGAAGTACCCAGTCTCTTTGGTTAATTCAGTGAATCCTTTCCGCATTGAAGGTCAGAAGACGGCTTCCTTTGAAGTCGTTGATCTGCTTGGTGATGCCCCGGACATTCATACTCTGCCAGTAGGTAATGCTGGAAATATCACTGCATATTGGAAGGGTTACAACGAGTACTTCCACGACAAAATTTCATCTCACTTACCTCAGATGTGGGGATTCCAGGCTGCCGGTGCCGCACCACTTGTTCTTGGACGTCCCGTTGAAAATCCTGAAACCATTGCAACTGCAATTCGAATTGGAAATCCAGCCTCATGGGATCAGGCGATTGCTGCCCGTGATCTATCTGGTGGTCTTATTGATTCAGTAACAGATGAAGAGATTCTGGCCGCCTATCGATTACTGTCATCGAAGGAAGGCATCTTCTGTGAACCATCTTCGGCGGCTGGTCTTGCCGGCCTGATTAAATATAAATCGGCCGGAAAACTACCGAAAGGCAAGCGAATCGTCATTACCTGCACCGGAAATGGTTTGAAAGATATTCCGTGGGCGCTGGAAGGCGCAAGCGATCCGGTGGTAGTTCCAGTAGATGTAGAAGCAGCAGCTGCCGCTCTTGGTCTGCGATAAGGCGCCCAGTTAGAGTGATGCCATGAAGCCAACTTTTAAAGCAAAGGTGATGCAAGTTCAAGTACCTGCATCCACCGCAAATGTTGGACCTGGATTTGATTCTGTGGGTTTAGCGCTCGCACTTCACGATCGATATGTTGCACAAATTCTCGATGAAGTAACTCTCGATATTGATGTTACTGGTGAAGGTGCAGACGAAGTTCCACGTACAGATAAGAACTTACTAGTAAAGGCGATGTATAAAGGTTTTGATGCCCTTGGTGGTCGACCAAAAGGTTTAGCTATTCGCGCACTTAACAATAATCCGCACGGTCGAGGATTGGGATCATCAGCAAGCGCCATCGTTGGCGGTCTGGTTTTGGCACGCTCCTTGGTACTCAACGGCGAAGATCGTTTATCTGATGATGCGTTATTAAGTATTGCGACTGAGATGGAAGGCCATCCAGATAATGTTTCAGCATCGCTCTTTGGCGGCGCAACCATCTCTTGGGTTGATGGAAGAAAGCAGGCACACTCCCTCAAAATCGCAGTAGATCCTCGCATCCAAGCGATTGCTTATATTCCAGCCACACCACTTGCCACCTCAAAGGCGCGCAAAATGTTGCCAGAGACAATTCCATTTCATGATGCAGTGCTCAATTCTCGTAATGCAGCCTTGCTAGGTTACGCACTTGGTTCGCGCCCAGATTTATTATTGATGGCAACTGAAGATTTTCTGCACCAGAAATATCGTGCAGAAGCTATGCCGCAATCATTTGCGTTAGTTGAAAAGTTGCGTGGCGCTGGTGTGGCGGCATTTATCTCTGGCGCTGGTCCAACTGTCCTTGCGCTACATACTGCCAATGGATCAGAACTTGAGGAGCTCAAAGCAGTTGCTGGTACCCACTTTGTGGCAACCCCACTGGAAATTGCTCCACGCGGCGCTATCCTGCTATAGTTCGAGCACTTCAAAGCCCCGCGCAAGACTGGCGATGATTCGATGAAGTAAACCCCTAGAAAATCTCTTTTTCTACACAATCAATAGAAAGTTATCTCAATACATCTATGACAACAGAACCAGTTCGTTCTAATAATGCAGAGCTCGCTGCAATGACCCTTCCTCAATTAAAGGAAGTTGCGTCCCAACTAGGTATTGAAGGAGCAGCAAAGCTAAAGAAGGATGCGCTCGTAACTGCAATTAGCGACCTGCAAGCGGCAAATCGCGAGGCAGCGAAGGCGGAGCGCGAAGCTCGCCGCGAGGCTCGAAATGCAAAGCGCAATAATCGCAATAATCTCGACGCTGATGGCGCTGAAGATTCTCTCAACTCCGCAGATGGCGAAGACGATGCATCTGACGATTCTGCAGGCAACGATTCAACAGATGATCGTGGCGATCGCCACGGACGCAATCGTGACCGCAATCGCAACCGCCGCGATCGCAATCGTGACCGCAACCGCGAAGAACGCGAACCGGTAATCGGTGAAGATGATGTTCTAGTTCCAGTCGGTGGTTTGGTAGATATTCTTGAGAACTACTCATTTATCCGCACATCTGGTTATCTTCCAGGCCCTAACGATGTTTATGTCTCGCAAGGACAGGTACGTAAATACGGACTTCGTAAGGGCGATGTCGTCACAGGCCAAGTGCGTCAACGAGTTGAGGGCGAGCAACGCCAGAAGTACAACCCACTCATTACTCTCGAAACAATTAATGGAGTCAGCGTTGAAGAAGCGCGCAACCGGGTTGAGTTTGGAAAGCTAGTTCCGCTCTATCCGCAAGAACGTCTCCGTCTGGAAACCGAACCGAATGTGCTTACTACTCGTGTTATCGACATGATTGCGCCAATCGGAAAGGGTCAGCGCGGATTGATTGTTGCGCCACCAAAGGCTGGTAAAACCATGGTGCTACAGGCAATCGCAAATGCGATTACCGTAAATAATCCAGAGTGTCACTTAATGGTTGTTCTCGTCGATGAGCGCCCAGAAGAAGTGACAGATATGCAGCGCAGCGTAAAGGGTGAGGTCATCGCATCCACCTTCGATCGTCCCGCTGAAGATCACACGACAATTGCAGAGCTCGCAATTGAGCGCGCAAAGCGTCTGGTAGAACTCGGACACGATGTTGTGGTCCTGCTCGATTCGATTACTCGCTTAGGTCGCGCATATAACATCGCTGCTCCTGCATCTGGACGTATCTTGTCTGGTGGTGTTGATTCAGCAGCTCTCTATCCACCAAAGAAGTTCT
>CAZMBG010000002.1:0-30480 GCA_964564615.1 uncultured Candidatus Planktophila sp. | reverse complement strand
ATTATTGACGATCGCTGGAACCGCTGAAATCGATTCCACATTGTTGACTACCGTAGGGCGCGCATAGAGACCTGCAATTGCAGGAAATGGTGGGCGCAGACGTGGTTGGCCGCGGAAACCTTCAAGGGAATCAAGGAGCGCAGTCTCTTCACCGCAGATATAGGCACCAGCGCCAATGTGAAGTACTAAGTCGAGATCTTGGCCGCTACCAAAAATATTCTTTCCGAGATATCCAGCTTTATATGCATCTGCGATTGCAGCATTGAGTCGACGCGCCACGTGTGTGACTTCACCGCGAATATAGATAAATGCTTTTTGTGCTCGGATTGCATATGAAGCGATGATCACGCCTTCAACGAGTACGTGTGGGTTAGCCATAAGTAGTGGCATGTCTTTACAAGTACCTGGTTCGGATTCATCTGCATTAACTACGAGATAGTGATCCTTATTATCGTTTTGTGGGATGAATCCCCACTTCATACCGGTTGGGAAGCCGGCACCGCCGCGACCACGTAGCCCGGAATCCTTGACCAATTGAATCAAGGCATCCGGATCCATCGCTAGCGCTTTGGGAGCTGCGGTATATCCACCATTGCGCTTATAGCCATCGATGGTGAAGGAATCTTTTTCATCCCAGTGTGCAGAAAGGATTGGAGTGAGGAGTGACATTACTTTCCTTCCTTTGCCAACTTAAGTCCGAGAAGAGAAGGAGCGCCAGCTTGTGGGCCTTCATATGCAAGTCCGTCATCGAGTCCAGCAAGGGCAGCTGATGCTTCTTTAAAGGTTACTAATTTATTTGGACCACGAGTTGGAGCAGGTGGATTGCCAGCACGTGCACCATCGACAAGCGCCTTTGCAGAGGCAACTGTCTGATTGTCGTAAAACTCCCAATTGGCCATTACTACTGGCGCATAATCACATGCTGCATTGCACTCGATATGCTCTAGCGAAACCATGCCATCTGCAGTGACGCCGTCATTACCAATCTGAAGATGTTCTTTGAGAGCTTCGAAAATTGCATCTCCACCCATAATTGCGCACAAAGTATTGGTGCAAACCCCGATGTGATATTCACCGGTTGGCTTCTGCTTGTACTGAGTGTAGAAAGTAGATACCGCTGTAACTTCAGCAGTTTCGATTTCGATAAGTTGTGAAATTTTCTCAATTCCTTCATGTGTGACATAACCAGAGACTGATTGCACATAATGAAGTAGCGGCATGATTGCAGAACGCTTGCGTGGGTAGCGATCAACGATTGATTGCATTACATCGTGGTTGAGTGATGACATTATCGGTCGACGCCTCCCATAACAGGATCGATTGATGCAATTGCACCGATGATGTCGGCAACCATCGATCCTTCGCTCATTGCTGAAGTTGATTGCAAATTGTTAAATGAAGGTTCGCGGAAGTGAACGCGATAAGGACGGGTACCTCCATCGGAGACGATATGTGCTGCGAGTTCGCCACGTGGCGATTCAACTGCGGCATAAACCTGTCCGGCTGGAACACGGAATCCTTCGGTAACCAACTTGAAGTGATGGATCAGAGATTCCATCGATGTGCCCATGATTTCGCGGATGTGATTGAGGGAGTTACCCATTCCATCTGCGCCAACTGAAAGTTGTGCTGGCCAGGCAATCTTCTTATCTGCCACCATTACTGGCGCACCTTCAAGGGCATCGAGTTTGTCGATTGCTTGTTCAATAATGCGAAGAGATTGTTCGAGCTCGGCCATACGAACTAAGAAGCGACCATAGACATCGGATGTATCTGCAGTAACCACATCAAACTCGTAATTCTCATATCCGCAATATGGCTGCATCTTGCGCAGATCCCAAGGAAGGCCAGTTGAGCGAAGAACTGGACCGGTAATTCCGAGAGTTGTGCAGCCAGCAAGATCGAGATAACCAATGCCTTCGGTGCGCTTCATCCAAATAGTGTTGCCGATGAGAAGCTTGGCGTTATCTTTAAAGTTTTCGCGCAAAGTCTTAACTAAATCGCGCAGGCGAGCGTTCATACCCGCTGGCAAATCTTGCGCGACTCCACCTGGACGCACATATGCCATATTCATGCGAAGGCCGGTAATTGCTTCAAAGGTATCAAGCACCATTTCACGTTCACGGAAAGCAAAGAACATTGGACCCATCGCCCCGAGTTCGAGCGCACCGGTACCGAGCGCCACCATATGTGACGAAATTCGATTGAGCTCCATCATAAGAACGCGAATGACTGATGCGCGCTCAGGCACATCATCAGTAATTCCAAGCAACTTTTCTACTGCAAGACAGAACGCAGTCTCATTGAAAATTGGAGAGAGGTAATCCATACGTGTTGCAAATGTTGTGCCTTGAGTCCAGGTACGGAACTCCATATTTTTCTCAATACCAGTATGAAGGTAGCCAATACCGGGACGAATTTCGGTGACAGTTTCACCGTCGAGTTCGAGAACCAAACGCAATACACCGTGGGTAGAAGGGTGCTGTGGGCCCATATTGACGACAATGCGTTCTTCTTTTGAAGATCCAATTTCAGAGACTAATGAATCCCAATCGCCACCAGTAACTGAGTAGACAGTTCCTTCGGTGGTTTCGCGCGATGGTGCGCCGTACGGATCGAATGTTGTCATTTGTATGATCTCCGATCTGATGGAGCAGGTGTTGTAGCACCTTTGTACTCAACTGAAATTCCACCGAGTGGATAGTCCTTGCGTTGTGGATGTCCATCCCAGTCATCTGGCATCAAAATGCGTGTGAGACCTGGATGGCCATCAAAGATGATGCCAAACATGTCGAATGTTTCACGTTCGTGCCAATTGTTGCCGCCCCATACTTCAACGAGTGATGGAATATGTGGGTCGGTCTCGGAAGTTGCAACTTCAAGTCGCAAACGTTGATTGCGAGTCATGGAAAGCAGTGGATACACCGCAACTAATTCAGCGCCAGTGCGGTCTGGATAATGAACACCAGATACACCCATGCACATTTCAAAACGAAGTGTGTCGCGAAGAATTCGAGCAACCTCAACTAGTCGACTCTTCTTGACATGTAAAGTGAGTTCGCCGCGATCAACAACGACTCGAGTAATTGCATCACCGAACTCTGGAAATGCGCGCTCTAGCTCATCTGCGATGGCATCGAAGTAACTTCCATATGGTCGCTCGGATGAACCAGGGGTTACTTGGGTGCGGACTAGTCCGCCATAACCAGATGTATCGCCAGTGCCCTTGACGCCGAACATGCCTTCATTCTGAGATGTCATTTAGGCAAGCATCCCTTCATGTGGCAAATTTCCAAGCTGAATCAATGGTTTTGCGTTGAGCGCTGCCGCTTCAACCTCTTTAATAATCGCTTCGCGGTTTGCGCCGAGTTTGGTGTCAGAAATTTGCTCGTGCAATTTAATAATTGCATCCATCAATTGCTCTGGACGTGGTGGACAACCAGGTAGATAGATATCAACTGGTACTACGTGATCGACACCTTGCACAATTGCATAGTTATTAAACATTCCGCCTGAGCTTGCACATGCACCCATGGAAATTACCCACTTTGGTGCAGTCATTTGATCGTAAATTTGGCGAAGTACTGGCGCCATCTTCTGAGAGACGCGACCAGCAACAATCATGAGATCTGCTTGGCGAGGAGATGCGCTAAAACGTTCCATTCCAAAACGAGAGATATCGTGCTTTGGAGCAGAACCGAGCGCCATCATTTCAATAGCGCAACAGGCAAGACCGAATGTTGCTGGCCATACTGAACTCTTGCGCATGTAACCTGCAAGACCTTCAACAGTGGAGAGCAAGACTCCGCTCGGTAATTTTTCTTCTAGACCCATGGGTTACTCCCATTCCAATCCGCCACGTCGCCAAACGTAGGCATATGCAACAAAGACAGTTGCAATGAAGATCAACATCTCTACCAATCCAAAGAGGCCGAGCGCATCGAATGTGACCGCCCATGGGTAGAGAAAGACAATTTCAATATCAAAGACGATAAAGAGCATTGCGGTGAGAAAGTACTTCACCGGGAAGCGCCCACCTTCGAGAGCTTGAGGTGATGGTTCGATTCCACATTCATATGCCTCTTGCTTTGCGCGGTTGTAACGGGCTGGGCCAGTTATGGCTGCGACAGCAACGGAGAATGCAGCGAATCCAAATCCAATAGCGAAAATAACGAGAATCGGAACATAAGGATTGGCGCTCACGAGCCATAAGTCTAGGTGAGAAGCGTTCGCGATTAAACCGTTATGGCTTTGAAGATATGTGAACTGCGACAATTCCACCGGTGAGATTCTCAACCTCTACCGGACCAAAGCCGACCTCTTCGATAATGGCCGCCAACTCAGCCTGATCTGGCCATGCCTTAATTGATTCAGCGAGGTAGATATAGGCATCTGGGTTGCTGGCGGTCCGCTTCGCAATCGCAGGGAGGGCGTTCATCAGATAATTGGTATAAATAGTACGAAACGGACCGTATGTTGGCTTGGAGAACTCGACAATGACCAATCTCCCGCCTGGCTTTAAGACCCGAAGCGCCTCCGAGAGCGCCTTTGAGGTGTTATGGGTATTTCGGAGCCCAAAGGAGATGGTGTAGGTGTCGAAGGTCTTATCCTCAAATGGGAGATCAAGGGCATCGGCGCGCTGAAAATTGAGGTATGGGCGTTGCTTTCGACCGGCATCGATCATCCCTTGGGAGAAATCGGCAGAAATGACCTCAGCCCCGGCGCGATAGAGCGGCTCGGAGCTTGCCCCTGGCCCAGCGGCCATATCGAGAATCTTCATCCCTGGTCTCGGGTTGATGATCGCCGTGACCTTCTTCCGCCAGGCTCTCGTGCGGCCGAGCGACAAGATATCGTTGACGAGGTCGTAGCGCTTTGCCACACCATCAAACATGGCGGCAACCTCTGCCGGATTCTTCTGTAAATCCGCGCGCAAACCAGCTCGCCGCTTCTTATCGCCTCGTGACATATGACCATTCTCTATGACGATAGGCTTTCTACACAACTTTCAGGGGGTTTCTATGTCCGTCAACGTTGCACCACTTCGTTCGGTGATTGTTCCTAAGGCGCGCACCACTGCTATGACTGAGGCGCTCTTTATTATCGGTGGAATCGCCTTCATCGCAGCGATGGCACAGATTCGAATTCCTGTTCCAGGTTCTCCGGTGCCGGTGACCGGCCAAACGTTGGCAGTACTTCTTATTGGAACCACATATGGCGCTCGCTTAGGTTTTACTACCTTTGCCGCGTATCTCCTCGCCGGAGTTGCTGGCGCACCAGTCTTCGCTCCATCTGCAACTGCGGCAAATCATGGGTTGGCTCGCCTGACATCTCCTACCGGTGGTTATCTCGTCGGTATGTTGCTCGCATCCTTTATCTTGGGTTATTTAGCAGATCGCAAAGCTGATCAAAAATTTGTAACTTCATATCCGGCGCTCTTGCTTGGTAATGCGATTATCTTTTTCTTTGGTCTCGCTTGGTTGCACTATTCATTAGATCTCACATGGGCTAAGACAATTACACTTGGACTCACACCATTTATTTTTGGAGAAATTCTCAAGATTGCAATTGTGGCGACATCGCTCCCACTCATCTGGCGAAAGATCGCGCAAAAGCTAAAGTAATTAACTCTTATGGCTCAACTTCTTCCCGTCACCACAAATCGAATCTCGCCAGATATTGCGCTGCTCGATTTATTGCCTGTAGGTCCGCAATTCTCTTGGGTGAGATCGGGTGAAGGTTTGATTGGATGGGGTGAATACGCCTCAATTCGAGTCCGCGGCAAGAATCGTTTTAATGAAGTCAGAGATTGGTGGCGCGAACAATTAACTACTTTCTCTATCACTAACTCTGTACACGGCAGCGGTACTGGACCCGTTCTCTTCACCTCATTTAGTTTCGATCGCAATGAAGAATCTATTGCGATTATTCCTCAAGTCGTTGTTGGAAAACGAGGCGGAGATGCTTGGATAACTTGGATTGGGGAAGGGTCACAGCCGTCAGTTGTTCCAACTCACCTTGCCCTCAAAGAGCAAAATTTCACATGGCAACCGGGTACTCTGTCAGAGTCTCAGTGGAAAGAACGCGTCGCTCAAGCAATTGAAAAAATTAGCTCTGGTTCAATTGAAAAGGTGGTGCTTGCGCGCGACCTTATTGCGCACGCAGATTCAGAGATTGATATTCGACCAATCTTAAAAAAACTCGCCGATCACTATCCTGCAACCTGGGTCTTTTCGGTTGCTGGCCTTATCGGTGCAACACCCGAATTATTGCTGCGACTATCTCGCGGAATGGTCACCTCTCGAGTTCTTGCCGGAACAATTCCCAAGACTGGTGATGATGCAAAAGATCTCACACTTGCTGCCTCACTTGCCCGATCATCGAAAGATCTTGAAGAACATGAATTTGCAGTGCGTTCAGTAGCTCAAGCGCTCGAACCCTTCTGCTCATCCACTAACGTGCCTGATTCGCCATTTGTTCTGCACTTAGCAAATGTCATGCACTTAGCAACAGATGTGACCGGGGCATTGCTTGAATCTCAACATCATGTCGACGCCTTTGGTTTACTCAATAGCCTCCACCCATCGGCCGCTGTATGCGGTACTCCACGAAACATTGCATTTGATGTGATTGATGAAATTGAAGGTATGAATCGTGGGCGATACGCCGGTCCAGTTGGTTGGATTGATGCCCGTGGAGATGGCGAACTAGGCATTGCGCTTCGCTCTGGAGAGATCTCTGGCAAAGAGATTCGAATATTTGCTGGATGCGGAATTGTTGCAGGCTCTGATCCGGATATTGAATTAGCCGAGAGCGAAGCTAAATTTGCCGCGATGCGCTCGGCGCTTTAAATTCCTTCAACGCTCTTTAAAATAGCTGCGAGCGTATCTGCATTTTCTTCTCGAGAAGGAACTTTTATGATTGCTATCGATAAACCTTCAACTGGTTGCTCGAGTGCTGTCTTTAACTCGGATTGATTGGTAATTATCGTCGCAGGTATTCCAAAGCTTTTCGCTATCGCTGCTAAATCAAGATTATGCGGAGTTCCAAAGACTTTCTCAAAACCAAGCGTACCGCGATGTGAAAGGGTTGAGAAAATTCCGCCACCATTGTTATCAATGACTAAGGCGCGCATATTTATCTTCTCATCATGAATTAATCCGGTGAGGTCGTGCAAGAAAGATAAATCGCCTAGTACAGCAAAGGTTGTTTTTCTAGCTGAGGCAATTCCTAGCGCAGTTGAGATATTGCCATCGATGCCCGCCAAACCACGATTGGCAAAAGTTTCAATGCCATCTCGAACTGAAGCAAAAGCTTCAATATCGCGGATAGGTCTCGAGGAAGAGATAAAGAGTGAAGAACCAGATGGAAGCCCCGCTGATATTTCTCGTGCCACCAGTGCCTCTGACCATTGGTGAAGATCCCCCACCATTTTGGCTGTGCGTTGCGAGTACTTTTCAAAACGAGCCCGATACTCACTATCGGCAGCTGGCACTTCAAGTTGGGGGATCTCTGTAAAACGCTGATCTGCACTGCGATCTGAATCAACGGTTGCAATACGTGGATCAATCACAATCTCTTTCCTGGCGGATTTAATAAAGCGATTAATGGGCCTAGAGAGAGTGGTTCGGCCAATCACAATGACAGCCTCTGGTGCTAAATCATCGGTGATTGTCTGCGATGAGAGAAAAATTGATGCATGTGGCAACGCATCTGGGAAGGAGAGCGGGTCTTCAGTGATGACCGGCCAATTCAACTGATTGGCAAAGCGCTGCACTGAATCAACGCTCAACCCACCGCGATCGTGGCCAATTACTAAAACCCCTCGGGAAGCTTTGCTACGGAGTTTGAGTGGTTGCTTCCGATTAAATGTTGCAGGCGTGCGAATTGAAATCTGATCTAGCCAATGAGGTGGTCCATCAACTGTCAAAGGTTCTTCAAATTGAACATTGAGGTGCACTGGTCCGGATTGCAATGAATGTAGAGGAAGTTCGAGTGGATACGCGGTACCAGAGATATCTGCAAAGTAACGGACGGCCTTACCAAAGATACGGGCTTGTTCGGTTGTCTGATTGGCACCAGTGCGACGTAATTCAGCTGGTCGATCGGCAGTAATGACCATCAATGGCGCATTGGTATGAGATGCCTCTAGTACTGCCGGATGGTAATTGGCAACTGCGGTTCCGCTTGTGCAGATAATTGGAACAGGCCTACCAGTCGCTTTGGTAATTCCAAGTGCGAAAAATGCGGCAGTTCTCTCATCGATGCGAACGTGGAGATTGATCAAATCGACTTGCGCTGCTTCATAGAAGGCAAGTGTTAACGGAGCATTGCGCGATCCGGGTGAGATCACAACATCTTTGATTCCAGCTTCGACTATTTGTCTGACAATGGTGCGCGCCAAAGTGGTGGAATTATTCATTGCTTACCAATTCTGCACAGCGCATGGCTCGATTCTTCCACCATTCGTATCTATCTGGTGACACTTCGACTCCCTCGCCAGCGAAGAGACGCTCAGTGGCTAGACCACAAGCAAAGTCGAGGTCAGGTAGCGCCTGAGCTAACCGAATTCCATAGTTAAGTCCGATAGAACTCTCTAGCGCACTCGACACAACGGCAGGAAGTTGGTGATGCTCGGCAATTGCAAGTGATTTCTCGATGCCGCCAAGTGGTTGCACTTTAAGAATAATGATGTCGGCAGCGCCAGATAAATCTACCTCAAATGGATTAGCTGCCTTTCTGACTACTTCATCGGCGGCAATTTTGATCGGAACCCTAAGTTCGGCTTTGACCTCTCTTAATTCTTCAATGGAAATACATGGCTGCTCAACATATTCAATCGGTCCGATATTTTCATAGATTGCTCTTAGGTTGGTGATTGCTGTGGGAGCGCTCCAACTTCCATTTACATCAATGCGAATCTTCGCCTTTGGTCGGGCGCTTCGCACACTTGCGAGCCGGGCAATGTCCTGACTTAAATTTTCACCGACCTTAACTTTGAAAGTGTTTACCTCGCCATAGTTGTCAATCAATTCCTTAATCTGATTGCGATCATTGCTCTCTGGAATAGTTCCATTCATCGCGACTTCGCTTCGATGCATCGGAAACTCTTTTCCGGAAGCGGCCTCCAAAGTGCATTTCATCCACTGCGATGACTCTTGATCGTCATATTCAAGAAATGGTGAAAATTCAACGAGACCAAAGTCGCTCTCGAAGAGCGCAACTTCGCGCACAGTAATACCTCTAAATTTGGTCTTCATTGGATACGCCAAAACACGCATCGTCGGAAGGAGAGATTTAATCATCGCCACACTTATGGACGTTTAGGAAACTTTCCAAAATCTGGTTTGCGACGTTCTTTATATGCGTCGCGTCCCTCTTGACCCTCTTCACTTAAGTAGAAAAGTAGAGTGGCGTCTCCCGCTAGCTGTTGAATACCTGCCAATCCGTCATCGGCAGCGTTCATACTTGCTTTAAGAAGTCGAAGCGCCATCGGCGAGTTCTGTAGCATTTCGCGGCACCACGAAACAGTTTCGGCTTCCAATTGATCTAGTGGCACAACGGTATTGACCAATCCCATAGCCAACGCCTCTTGCGCATCATATTGGCGAGTCATAAACCAAATTTCGCGCGCCTTCTTCTGGCCAACGTTTCGCGCAAGTAAACCAGATCCATAACCGCCATCAAAAGATCCCACCATTGGGCCGGTCTGCCCAAACTTTGCATTATCTGCTGCGATGGAGAGATCACACACAACATGGAGAACGTGACCACCGCCAATTGCCCAACCAGCAATCATCGCGACAACTGGTTTTGGGGTGCGCCGAATTTGCACTTGTAAATCGAGAACATTAAGTCGCCCTAAACCTTTTTGGGACAACTCATCATTGCCGAGATAGCCATCATCACCGCGAACGCTAATGTCACCACCAGAGCAGAATGCTTCGTTGCCCTCACCGGTAAAAATAATGACTCCGACTTCGGAGTTGTCGCGCGCTAAATCAAAGGCTTCCTTCAATTCGATAATTGTCTGCGGGCGAAACGCATTGCGGACCTCTGGGCGATTAATCGTTATCTTTGCCATTCCGTCGGCAGCTTGATATTTAATATCGGTAAATTTCTCGCCACCGGGTGCGGTTGTCCACTGAGGGATGGTCCGGTCACCAAAATCACGCTTGATTGGCTTGCTCACGATTCCTCCAAAATTCGGTTAGGGAGATAGCCTACGGGGGCAATGGAGCATCAGTCACACTCGTCACGAGAACTTCGCGTAGTCGATCCCACATGGACGACCGCCGAATTAATGGCTCGCATCGCAAAGGCTCTCGTCTCCGATGGTCCTGCGCTCTCACTATCTCCTACATCACATCATCAGGTAGAGCCTCGAATTGCGCTAGTCGTAACTACTACTGGCTCATCAGGTGTGGCGAAAGAGGTTGGTCTCAGTGCGGCGGCGCTGCTCTCATCAGCTCGAGCAAGTAACGCAGTAATCGGAGCTGAATTTGGGAATACCTGGTCGCTCCTACTTCCACTTAACCATGTTGCTGGTGTAAATGTCCTTATCCGAGCGCTAGAACTTGGAACCATTCCTGCAGATTTACGTCAACACACTGGCCCGCTTCCAAAAACAGATTTCACTGCCATTGTTCCCGCCCAGCTCTACAAGGCGCTGTATGAAGATCAATACCTTTTATCTCACCTACAAAGCGCAAAGGCGGTGTTGGTCGGAGGCGCAGCACTCAGCGAATCGCTTCGCAGCGAAGCAATCGCACATTCTATTAATGTGATTGAGACCTACGGTTCCACCGAAACGTGTGGAGGTTGCATTTACGATGGAGTTCCGCTTAATGGAGTTGAGGTACAGCTCTCCGATAACTCGCTTCTTATTCGCGGAAAAACTCTTGCTCACTCATATTTAAATCGTGATCTTCAACTTCTCGATGAATCAGGTTGGTACCGTTCTTCTGATTTAGCTCGATTAGAGAATGGAAAGATAATAATTGCGGGTCGAGCCGATGACATTGTTTTAAGTGGTGGAAATAATGTTTCGCTTCACCTCGTTGAGCAAACTTTGCAATCTCAATTTCCGACTGAGAAAATTGCCGCAACAAGTCGCCCGGACCCAAAGTGGGGAGATGCGCTTGTCATAGCTATAACGAATCCCGATATAACTCTTGCGAAATTGCAAAGTGCACTTGGAGAGATTGCTCATATATCTAAGGTGCTCTACCTCAGCGAACTACCAACAATTGGAATTGGAAAAATTGATCGCGAACAACTCAAGAAGATGGCCCGGGAGGCATAGATGAACCCTTGGATTTTAGGCGCACGGCCACGCACTCTTCCCGCTGCAATTGCCCCAGTTGTCGTTGCATCCGCAATGGCAGCTGATAAGTTCACACCTATTCCAGCAATTCTTGCCCTTATAGTCAGTCTCGCGCTACAAATCGGAGTTAATTATGCAAATGATTACTCTGATGGAATACGTGGCACTGACACGCATCGCGTCGGACCAACTCGCATTACTGGTTCTGGTTTAGTTGCCCCGATAAAGGTGAAGCGGGCTGCCTTCATCGCATTTGGATTTGCCGCAGTTGCCGGGCTATCACTCGCCGCACTGAGTTCATGGTGGTTGATCGCAATCGGCGGGTTCGCAATTATCTCCGCTTGGGGTTACACCGGCGGCAAGAATCCATATGGATATATCGGCCTCGGTGAGTTTTTTGTATTTATCTTCTTTGGTGTAGTCGCCACCATCGGAAGTTACTTTGTTCAAACAAGCGAAATCAATCTTCCAATATTTCTTGCTTCGATCTCAATGGGTGCCTTCGCGTGTGCACTGCTAGCAATAAATAACATCCGAGATCGCGCCTTGGATGCCACAGTCGGTAAGCGCACACTTGCTGTCCGGTTAGGCGATACTCGTTCCCGCAATTTCTTTGCATTGCTACTTGCAATCGGATATCTGGCGGGTTTCGCCGCTGCATTTCCTTGGGCGCTAGCAACTGCAATCACTGCACCACTGGCTTTAACCTTGATTCGTGGTGTTCGCTCCTCCCACCAAGGCGCTGATTTAATTCCATATCTTGCTCAGACTGGGAAATTGCAACTTCTCTATTCGGTAATTTTTGCCGCTGCTATTCTCATTGGGCGGTTATAACCTTTTCCAGTTAGACTAACTGCCATGGTGAAGTTAGAAATATTCTTTGCGCTCTTAAGCCTTGGTCTCACTCTCTATGCATTTATTGATTGTGCAATGCGCGAAGATCACCAGATTCGAAATCTTCCAAAGTGGGGATGGCTACTCATCATCCTTTTCTTCGGCTTAATTGGGTCAGGTAGCTATCTCTATGCCGGCAGAGTTGGAACTCGTACTCCACCAACAAAACCGCAACAGAAGAAGGTTCTACCTCCGGATGATGATCCAGACTTCTTGCGCAAGCTTTAAATTACTTCTGATTTAACCCAGAGTAGGTATGTTTACCTGTTCCCCAAACATTGACGTAGACATAGTTAAATAAGAAGGTAGAGCCAGCGATAATGCAGAGCCAGGCTGCTTTTCTTCCACGCCAGCCAATCGTTACCCGGGCGTGTAGATATGCTGCATATGCAACCCAGGTAATAAAGGCCCAGGTTTCTTTCGGATCCCACGACCAATAACTACCCCATGCGCTCTCTGCCCAAATCGCGCCTGCAATAATTGAGAAGGTCCACAGTGGAAAGACAAATGCAACTAAGCGATATGAAAGCTGGTCGAGCGTTTCTAAATCTGGCATCCGCAACGCCCATACTGGACGCGCGCCTTTAAGTTCTGCATTTTCAAGAAGTAGATATGCACCAGCGACAACATTTGCAAGGAGAAAGACACCGCCTGAAATGATGGCCGCTGAGACGTGAATGAGCAGCCAGGTCGACTTCAATGCTGGAACCAGTGGCGCGCTATTGCGATAGAGCAGTGTGATTGCAGTTCCAAGTGTAATTAATATGGAGAATGAAATTAATACACCGAGCCAGCGAAGGTCATATTTGCGAAGCGCTACTAAGTACGCCAACGAAAATGCAAATGCACCAGTGATTGAAAATTCATACATATTTCCCCACGGCGCATGACCTGCAGAAATTCCACGAAAAACAATTCCAATAAAAAGAAGTAAGGTACCGAGAATCATCATCGCTGTTGCAATACGCGCCGCTTTTTCGGTGCGCGAGAAATCTAAGGTCTTATTGAGCAAGCTTCCTTGAGTCTGATCGGCAACCTCCGGAGAGCGCACCGCAAATGCGGTTTCGTAAGCGTGTGAGAGAAAAGCGATTGTGTACACCGCCATTGCAGAGTAAACCGCGTAATTAGAGAAATATGCCCAGGTCGTTTTCATCGCTTGCCCTCTCCTTTAATAGCTGCCACAAAGTTTGCAACTTCCTGCTCAAGCCCAGGAGCATTGTTCTTTGCCAAAGCAGCAACTTCAACTTTATCTCCAAGGACTCGGATCCAGAGACGCCTACGGCGGCCATAAAGTGATGAAAGTAATCCTGCTATCGCAAGGATTGCCCCGAAAAGTGCTAAGCCTTTTCCGTTATCTTGCACAATTTGGAGATTTACCCAAGGGACTACCGTCTCTAAAGTAATTGAGCCGCCATCAAAAGCATATGTCTCGCCCGGTTTAATCGAACCTAGCGCGAGTTTCTTTAACTTTGAAGTATCTATTCGATAGACCGATTGTGGAACTCCGGAATCAAGTCCTAAATCACCTTGCCAAATAGAAAAGAGGAGTTTGGGATCTAGCAACTCAGGGTAGAGCGATGCAGCTCCTTGGTTGGTGGTACGAACATATGTTGGAACAAATGATGATACGAAACCAATTTGTGGATCCATATCTGGCACTTTAATTGCGCCGATGGAACGTAAATTTCCATCTTGTGGCAAGAAAGGAACCGGACCTTGGAAAACTACATCGCCCTTTGCATTGCGGACAGTTACAACCGGGGAATATCCATTTGCTTGTAAATAAACCCGAGTGTTTCCAAAAGTCAAAGGTGAATTTACTTTGAGGATCTTTTTCGATGTGGTGCCATTGTTCGTCACAGTTACCCACGCTGTATAGTCCTGTGGCATATTTGTTTTTGGGTCATACTTAGCAACAAATTTATCAACGTGCACAGTAAATGGATCTAAATCTGACTCTGATGTGAATTTACCTAATGCCAAACTATCGTAACTTGTCGGAACATTTACAAAACGCTCTCCGACGTTGACGATTGCTTCGCCTTTGACGCTATAAAGAGAGCCGATACTTAATCCCAGCAGGATAAAAATGAGCGAGAGGTGAAAGAGTAAATTGCCACTTTCTCGCAAGTACCCTTTCTCTGCGCTGATTGAATTATCTTCTCGACGGATTCGAAACTTATTTTTTTTCAACCAGGTATGAGCATTCTCTAGCCCGTTGGTAGCATCAAAGGTGATGTAGTGATCTAGTCGACTTAGATTCTTAGGTGTTGCCGGAGGTTTAGCTCGTAACTCATTGAAATGTTCAATAGTTCGTGGCAATACACAACCAATCAAAGAGATGAAAAGCAGGATGTATATGGCGCTAAACCAGGGTGAGCCATAGACATCAAAGAGTGATAGCCGGTCGTACCAAGGCGCAAGTGTTGGATAGTTAGTGAAGAAATCTCTCACGCCCATGGGATTTGTGGTGCGTTGTGGAATCAAGGAACCCGGAATAGATGCCAAACCGACCATGAGGAGTAACACCAATGCGGTTCGCATGCTGGTGAGTTGACGCCAAGCAAAACGAAGTAAGGCGATAAAGCCTAACTCTGGAAGATCAATCTCATTTCTCATTAAATCACCGGCACAAAATCAGAGACAAAGCTGCGCAATGAAATCATTATTGAATTCCAGGCTCCGCTTACTTGAAGTAATCCAATAACTACCAAAGCGGCTCCACCAATTTTCGTAATCAAATCTCCTCTTCGTACCAAGAAGGAACGGATGCGAGCACTTCGATCGAGATATAACCCAGAAAGAATAAATGGTGCGCCTAAACCAAGGCTGTAGAAGAGAGAGAGGATGGATCCTCGAACTGCGCTGGCTTCAGTAAAGGCGAGAGTTTGCACAGTTGCTAACGCTGGTCCAATGCAAGGCGTCCAACCTAAACCGAAGAGCGCACCAAGGAGTGGTGCGCCAGCGATACCACCGGTCGTATTGAGGGTTGGTCTGATGGTTGGAGAAAATGGAAAGAGACCCATAAAGAGCGCTCCCATAAATATAGTGAAGAGACCTAAGGCACGAGTGATTCCAAGTGAATGCGCGGCAAGCAATGAACCCAGTCCACCGAACGCTAGCCCATACGAAATAAATACTGCGCTAAAGCCAATTACAAAGAGTGTGGAACCTAAAAGTAGTTTTCGCTTCGATGTGGCAAAGCCTGTTGCATATGCGACATATCCCGGAACTAACGGAAGTACGCACGGAGAAAGAAAGGATAGAAGTCCGGCTAATAAGGCGATAGGTAATGCAATTAGGAGATTGCCGCTCCATAAAGTCTCTACGAAGAAATCTTTCACTCTTCGAGCACCTTTTCAATAAGTGAAGAAAGTGATGCATAGGTTACTGCACCTGAAATTCTGCCAGCTACCTTGCCTTGCTTATCAATCACAATGGTTGTGGGAATCGCATTAGCGGGAAGAGTCTTAGCAAAACCAATCAACACTGAGTCATCAATCAATGTGGGATATGCGCTTTCGCGCTTTCTGACAAATGCCTCGGCATTTACTGGATTATCGCGAGTGAGTATTCCTACAAAAGCCACTTGCTGATATTTCTTTGCTAATGCGGAGAGAATTGGTTCTTCGGCTCGACAAGGTGAACACCAAGACGCCCATACATTTACCACGGCAACTTGCTGAGATGGAAGCGAATATGTGCTTCCGAGTAGCGTTGTGCCTGCAAGTTGCGGAGCTGCTGCTCGATCACTGCGGTTAATAAAAGTGATTGCACCATTACCCGAAACAAAGCTATCTTCGTTACTGGAGGTTCCGGCAGAACATCCCGTGAGCAATAGCGCACTTGCGAGTAAAATTACGATCTTCTTCATTTTATTTTTGAGGCAACAAATGTTTCGCTGGTTCGGAGTATGAAGTTCCGGAAATCATTCCATCATCGTCGAAATGAATTGAAGTGACCGAAGCTAATGTGCATTCGCGCTTGCGTGGATCGTGAATAAGGCGGCGTCCCTCAATTGCGCTACGTAATATCCAAATAGGTAGTTGATGTGAGACGACTATTGCATCTTTGCCGGCAGCGGCTTTGTGGGCATCGAAGACGGCAGCCAACATTCGATTAATCTGTTCTTCATAAGGTTCACCCCAAGAAGGTTTCCAAGGGTTGTATAGATAACGCCAAGCACTCGGATGGCGCAAAACACCATCGCCGATACCAAATGGTTTTCCTTCAAAAACATTTGCAGCTTCGATGAGACGTTCATCGGTATGAATTCCAATGGAATGTGCACGAGCAATTGGTGCTGCAGTCTCTTGTGCGCGTTGAAGTGGTGAAACATGTAGTGCGCCAAGGTTGATTGCTTTCGACCACTCACCTAAGACTTCGGCCATCTCCTGGCCACGGGCAGATAGCCGCCATCCTGGTTGTCGCCCATAGAGAATCTTCTGTGGGTTCTCCACCTCGCCATGTCTGACTACGTGCACTGTCGATGCCATGGCCTAAGCATAAAGCGTCTTTCTCCCCCATTTCTCGCTAGGGTACTCGTATGACCGAAGCAAGACGTGCTGCATTCTTTGATGTAGATAACACTCTTGTACGCGGATCAACGCTCTACTTCTTGGGTCGCGGAATGTATCAACGAGGATTTTTTACAAAAGCTGACATCTCTCGCTTTGTGGTGGCAAATCTCCGCTTTCGAATGACTGGAATGGAGAAACAAGATGTCATTGATAGATTTCAAAATGCGGCGACCGATTTCATCGCCGGCCATAAAGTTGAGGAAATTCTTAAAATCGGAGAAGAAATTTACGATGAATATGTCTCTCCAAAATTGTGGCAGGGCACATACGAGATTGCCCATGGCCATCTAGAGAATAACGAAGATGTCTGGTTGGTAACTGCGGCACCACAAGATATGGCAAATATCATCGCCCATAAATTGGGATTTACCGGAGCACTGGGAAGTCGGGCCTGCGTTAAAGATGGAATATATACCGGTGAATTAGAAGGGAAGCTACTTCACGGAAGTGAGAAAGCAAAAGCAATCACGGCACTTGCTGCAGAACGTGGTTACAACCTCGCTGATTGCTATTCATATTCCGATAGCCATAACGATCTGCCATTGCTGATGGCAGTAGGACACCCATGTGCCATTAACCCAGATGGAATTTTGCGCCTACGTGCGTTGGCGGAGAAATGGCCAATTCATGACTTCCGTCGCGCACGATTTATCAACCGCCTGCTTGGTCCAACGGTCAGCCGCATCGCAGCGCTGCTTACATTGCTCATTCCTCGAGGGCGGCATAAGAAGAATTAGCGTGGCGCTTGGCAATGGCGGTAATGTTGGCAGGTTATGGAAATTCGCTCCTTTGCTGATTATTTGCGCTCTTTAGATGACGATGCGCTCTCAACTCTGCTCTCGCTGCGCATTGACTTAGCCAATCCCCTGCCATCAGATATCGCTTCGCTGGCAGCCCGAGCGACTGCAACTCCCTCTATTGCAAGAGCGGTTGAACGGCTTAATAAATTTCAACTTCAGGTTTTAGAAGTTATTTCAGTTTTTCCAGAGCCAGTCCGTGAAAAAGATGTCGTAGCAGCAACAGATAAGTCGGCAAAATTTGCACTTAAAGCACTGTGTGATCGTGCGTTGATCTATATCACTCAGGATGGAATTTTTATTCCCAACAATGTGCGCGATGTCATCGGACATGAAGTTGCTGGATTAGGTACACCTTCCCCAAAGCCGCTCAAGGTAAAAGAGTTAGAGAGTGCCCCTGAGGCAGCTAAGAAAGTGCTCGATGCTATGGCGTGGGGTCCTGCACGTGGCGCAGTTGCTGATGTCAAGAAGCCAAATCCTGGTTTGGCTTGGTTACTCGAAAGAGGTTTTATCTCTCCAATCAATCAACAAACCGTTATCTTGCATAGAGAAGCTGCACTGCATCTGCGTGGAAATAAAGTTCACAAGCAGATAGAGGTTGAGCAACCTAAAATTGAAGGTAGGTTGATTGAGAGTAAACATATTGAAAGTTCCGCAATCGCAAATATCGCAACCGTACTTCGATGGGTGGAAGAGATTCTTGATTTTTGGGCACAACAACCTCCGACTGCTCTTAAATCTGGCGGATTGGGAGTGCGCGATCTCAGAGAGATTGCACAACACTTGGGCGTCGAGGAAGAGTGTGCCGCTTTTATCGCCGAAATCGCCTATACCGCTGGCTTAGTGGTGACTGATGTAGATGACCGCATTCTTCCAACTCAACAATTTGATGTCTGGCTCATGCAATCGCCTTCGGCTCAGTGGGAAGCCTTGGTCGCCAATTGGTTAATAACATCTCGAGTCAGTGGACTCATCAATAGAAATGAAAGTAAGAGCGTTGCACCATTAGGTCCCGAACTCGATCGTGGCAACGCTGCGCTGATTCGGTCGGTCACGCTGCGCACAATTGAAGCTGTCGCCGGAATAAGCCCTTCAATTGATTCATTAGTAAGTGCGGTTCAATGGCAACTTCCCTATCGCAGAATGGGCGCTACCCCGCAAGAACAAATCCAGTATGTAGTCCGAGAGGCTGAATGGTTGGGACTTACTGGACAAGGAGCCTTCTCAAAGTACGGAAGAGCGCTTTTGATTGGCGATGAAGTCGAATTCATTAATAGCGATCTACCACCAGTAATTGATCACATCTTGATTCAAAGTGATAACACGGCAATTGCACCTGGTCCACTTACACACGACATTGCCGAAGAGCTCGACATTATTGCTGATATTGAATCACGAGGATCAGCGACTGTCTTTAGATTTACTGAGAAGTCACTGCGACGCGGGCTCGATCATGGGCGAACCGGGGACGAAATTACCGCTTTCTTAAAGCGGGCATCGAAGACTCCCTTGCCACAACCTCTCGAATACTTGATTGCAGATATCGCTAAGAAGCACGGAAAATTACGAGTAGGAAATACATCTTCATTTATTAGATGTGAAGATAGCGCGCTCGTCACTCAAATTCTCAAAGATTCCCGATTAGATATTCTGCACTTGCGTCGAATTGCGCCAGAGGTATTGATTTCTGGTGTTGATGCATCTGATGTTCTCAACTCCTTGAGAGCCGCTGGCTATCTACCAGCTGCCGAAGATTCGCAAGGGCTTTTGCTCACTGGACCGCGAACAATGCGTGCCCAGACCAAAACTCGACTTCCGCGCATTGTTGGCGATTTCGATCAGCTCGATGATGAACAAATTGAGAAAGTAGTGAGAGCAATTCGCACCGGCGAACAATCAAGCCGTAGGCAGAGCACGCTCCGTGATCTCTCAAGAGAGAGCGCCAATTCACTGCCACGAACAACTGCCAGTGAAACGTTAGAGATTCTCAAAAACCATATTTCACAAACTCCAGATAAATCACTCTCGATCGCCTATGCAAATAACAATGGATTGATGGTGCACCACATCATCGACCCAATCTCAATAAAAGCTGGCACGCTGATCGCCAAGGACCACGGCTCCAACACCATTTCTACCTATCAAATCGCCCGTATCACTGGAGTCGCTGCTTTATGACGCACCGGAATAGTGACGAATACGGCAGAATTACTCCTATGTTGGCTGCCCTCGAAGCGCTCGTCCGTTGTGAATCACCTAGCGAAGATATTGAAGCTTGTCGTGCAGTGGTAACTCTTGCAAGCGATATCGCCACTAGAGTTCTTGGAACGCCCGCTCAGATTAAAGAGATTGAGGGTCGACCAGTCTTCTGGTGGGGAGCAGAAAATCCTGACATCGTTCTTCTCGGTCATTTAGATACCGTGTGGCCAATCGGTTCATTTAATCCACTGTGGAGCGTTGTCGACGGCACGGTTCGCGGACCTGGTGTCTTTGATATGAAGGCGGGATTTGTCCAAGCGCTCTACGCTCTCAAAGGTATACAAGGAAGTGTTGCGTTGATTGCAACAACCGATGAAGAGACGGGAAGTTTTGCATCCTGCGCGCTTATTAAAGAAGTTTCACAAAATTCTAAAGCAGTATTGATTCTCGAAGCCTCGCTTGATGGAAAACTCAAAACCGGGCGTAAGGGAACAGCGATGTTTCAGATTGTCGTTAACGGCAAGGCTGCTCACGCTGGTCTCGAACCAGAAAAGGGAGCCAATGCCACGGTAGAGATGGCACACATCATTACTCAATTGCTTACCCTTGAAAATTCTGAGTACGGCACAACTGTCGTGCCAACTTTAATGCGTTCTGGGAATACTACAAATACCGTTCCAGATCGTGCAGTGCTAGATATTGATGCCCGCTCATTTAATTATGACGATCTAGTGCGAGTTGAATCAGCAATAAAGTCACTTACTCCAACCGTAACTGGTACGACCATTGAAGTCAGCGGTGGACTCAATCGACCTCCACTTCAACCAACTTCAACAGTAGAGCTGTATGAGATTGCCGAGAAGGTAGCGGTCGAACTCGGAATTGCTCCACTTGGATGCGCGCAAGTAGGCGGAGCAAGCGATGGCAACTTCGCTGCTGCCGCAGGAGCTCGCGTACTCGATGGATTGGGCGCGGTAGGTGGTGGCGCACATGCAGATAATGAGTGGGTGAAGCTCTCTTCACTGGAAGAACGCTCTCACTTTCTCCATCATTTTATTAAGGCGTTATTGCAATGACCGATGGCCCACTCATAGTTCAGAGTGATAAGACGCTGCTTTTAGATGTAGATCATCCGCTCTCAACCGAATGTCGCAGAGAGATTGCGCCTTTTGCCGAACTCGAACGCTCCCCCGAACATATACATACTTATCGCCTCACCAATTTAGGATTATGGAATGCACGTGCTGCAGGGCATGATGCAGAAGGTGTAATCGATACCCTCCTTAAATATTCACGCTACGCAGTTCCGCACTCTTTGCTCGTCGATGTTGCAGAGCAGATGTCGCGTTATGGCAGATTGCGGCTTGAGTCCGATCCGGTGCACGGACTCATTTTGATCACTACGGATACCGCGGTGCTGGAAGAGGTAATGCGCGCTAAGAAAATTGCGCCGTTACTAGGTCCTCGAATTGATAAAGAAACGGTGGCGGTACATCCCAGCCAGCGTGGCGCAATTAAACAGTCGCTTTTGCGCCTCGGATGGCCAGCAGAAGATTTCGCCGGGTATGTTGATGGACAAGCCCATCCCATCAATCTCAAAGAAGAAGGCTGGAAGATTCGCCAGTATCAGGAACATGCAGCTGAAGGATTCTGGCATGGCGGTTCGGGTGTGGTCGTACTTCCGTGCGGCGCGGGCAAGACAATTGTTGGTGCAGCAGCCATGGCCCATGCGCAAGCCACAACACTTATCTTGGTTACTAATACAGTAGCTGCACGACAATGGCGTGATGAACTTCTTCGACGGACATCGCTCAATGAAGATGAGATTGGTGAATATTCAGGTGCGAAGAAAGAGATTCGTCCAGTAACAATTGCAACATATCAGGTGATGACCAAGAAGAAGAATGGCGTTTATGCACATCTTGATCTCTTTGATAGCTACGACTGGGGGCTCATTATTTACGATGAGGTGCACCTACTCCCTGCGCCTATTTTTCGCTTTACCGCTGATATTCAATCGCGTCGACGCCTGGGACTTACCGCAACTTTGGTGCGTGAAGATGGCATGGAAGGTGAAGTCTTCTCACTTATAGGCCCGAAGCGCTTTGATGTTCCGTGGAAAGAGATTGAAGCTCAGGGCTATATCGCACCGGCAGAGTGTGTGGAAGTGCGGGTGAATTTAACTGAATCGGAACGGTTGCTCTACGCAACAGCTGAACCAGAAGAACGTTATCGCCACTGTGCGACTACTAAGACCAAGCGAGATGTAGTTGAAAAGTTAGTCGAACTTCATGCGCACGAACAAATTCTTGTCATCGGACAATACTTAGACCAACTCGATGAATTATCCGAGGCGCTAGGTGTGCCGGTCATTAAGGGTGATACACCGCAAAAAGAACGCGAACGACTCTTTGCTGCATTTCGCACCGGCGAAATAACCTGTTTGGTTGTCTCTAAAGTTGCAAACTTCTCGGTCGATCTTCCAGAAGCAACTATTGCAATTCAAGTATCTGGCGCATTTGGTTCGCGCCAAGAAGAAGCCCAGCGCCTTGGAAGAATTCTGCGCCCAAAATCTGACGGCCGAGGCGCTCGTTTTTATTCAGTTGTCTCACGCGACACAATTGATCAAGATTTTGCACAAAACCGTCAGCGATTCTTAGCCGAGCAAGGTTATGCCTATCGAATTATTGACTCCGACGATGTATTTCAAGGGAAGATTTAAATCGTTCCGCATCTATGCGCCAATAATCGTGGTGTTTGCCATCGATATGGGTGACCGGAACTAATTCACCATAGAGTTCTTCTAGCTCAGGGTTGCCATCGATATAAATTACTTCAAACTCAAATTCGATTTCGCCCTGCAAGCTTTCGAGGGTATTCACAGCGATTTCGCAGAGATGGCAGCCGTGACGTGAGTAAACCGTGACCATGTAGTAATCCTCTCACCCTGATAGCGTTACCCGCTATGAAGCAGGTGCGTGCGAGTTTTCTATCCTTTCTTGTCGCTCTAACAATCCTTACCCCGTTGCGAGCAGAAGCCGTCAGCCCATTTTTACAGCGTCCTGCTACTCAGTGGGGCCATGTTTATGCGACGGGTGAAAATTCTTTTCAACAAGTAGAAAACCCAAAGGTTGCACACGCAGAAGCGAAGTCAACCTTTAATGTTACCTACAAGAATTTCCCTGATTGGGCGAAGAGTGATTTCAAAGCCGCGGTAGATGTCTGGGCAGCAAATTTTCAATCTGATGTTCCTATTAATATTGAAGCTACCTGGATGCGCATTGGTTCCAACAGCATTCTTGGAAGCGCCCGTCCTGGAAGTTACTTTGCCGGCTTTAAAGGCGCACCAGATTCTGGACTCTGGTACCCATCAGCCTTAGCTAATGCGCTAGCTGGAAGAGATCTCGATCCCACTCAATCTGAGATGGTGATTCAAGTTAATTCCACCGCTCAATGGAATACCAGCAATGATGGGTTGTCCCACTTTAACCAATACGACCTTGAATCAGTCTTTATCCACGAAATGGGACATGGTCTCGGATTTCTCTCGACTGATTCAGTCGATACCTTCTTTGGCATTGGCACGATTGAACAACCCACTCCTTTTGATGCCTATGTTGTGACTAGTGATGGTCGTCGACTTGCAGATTTTCCTTCGCCTTCAAAGGAACTCGGCGATGCTCTCACCGCTCCGCTTTACTGGTCCGGCGCACTTGGAGTTGCTGCAAATGGTGGAACTAAGCCTCTGCTTTACTCGCCATCTCGATATGAAGAAGGATCGTCGGTCTCGCATCTTGATGAAGCGACCTTCGCGCAATCCAAACTAGATGCAGTGATGACTCCCAATCTTGATGCTGGTGAAATTTTCCGTGAGCCAGGGCCATTACTTCTGGCGATGATGGAAGATATGCGTCGTACGCCTCCAGCAGGAATAGCAATAGGTATACCTGAATCTGTTCGTAACGTTGCCGCTTTAGCAGATGATGGCGGCGCCATCATTACCTTTGATCCGCCTGCAAATGCCCGAACTGCGCAGGTAACCAGCTATACAGTGCTCAATACCAAGACCAACCAAAGTACTACTGCCACTTCTTCGCCAATACGAGTCAGTGGCTTAAAGAATGGCGTGACTTATACATTTAGCGTGACCGCTACCAACAGTAATGGCTCTTCAATACCGGTAACTACCAATTCAGTTGCACCGCAATCTGGTTGGAAAGCATCTGTTATTGATGAAGGCGCGGTTGTCACTCGCATTGTGCAAACAACATTTAATAACCAGAACGTACTGGTCTATACCGAGGCAAAATCTGGTGACCTCAAGCTAGCGACATTTAATGGCAAGACTTGGGTGAAGAAGACAATTGATGGCAATTCAAATACTGGCGGTCGAACCCAAAATAGGTTGGACGGTAGCCTTTCTATCTGTGTTAGCGGTAGTGGAACCAAGCAGGTACTCCATATTTTCTACGGTGATTCAGTCGATAAAGACCTTCGCTACGCCAGATTTGATGGCAAGAACTTTATTTTCAATGTAGTCGACGGTGATGGGGTTGAAGTCAATAATTATGAGGATAAGGATCGTTTTCGCACCGCCTCTGATGTAAGCGTCTCCAGCGCCTGCGTCGCCTCCACATCGTGGGTTCAAGTTTTCTATCGCGATGAAACACAGGGAATTGTCCTAGGGGCCGTTAAAGCAACTGGTGCCACCGATTGGAGTTACGAACTACTTGACGGCGACCGTAAGACTGATGGACGTACTACCGGAGACGTTGCCTTCCATATCGCTGCCTTATTTGATAGTAAAAAGATATATGTTCTCTATGATTCGGTGCTTACTATTAATCAAAAGAAAGAAGCAACATCGGGAGAAATTAGAGTTGCAACTCGCACCGGAGTCGATCCGACAGCCTGGAACTACCAGACATTTGAAGCAACGTCTGCCGTTAATCCAATTATTGGTTTCGATGTAGCACTCGCTAAAGGTGCTAAGGGAGTTTTTGCTACTTGGTTAAGCGCATCATCCACATCTGCACCTCGAGCTGATCGAGTCAGATGGAGCTACTTAGGTGCTACCCCAACAATCGGAAATGTAGGAGTTGAAAGCTTTGGCGCTCCAACAAAATATCTAGCAACCAACGCAACAATGATTTCCTACAACTGCCAGTCCCGACTCTGTGCCATCGATACCAGTAAATCTACCAATCGCATCTCGCTCGTGAGCACAGAAGAAAACCCAGATGGAATTGCTTCCACCTGGGTGGTCCTCAATAAGGTGAAGTATCTCGTCGCCGGTTTAAATAACCGATTAGTGGCTCTACGCGCAAATAGTTAAAGAGAATTACTTTGCGTTGCGACGCTGAATACGGGTCTTCTTAAGAAGCTTCTTATGCTTCTTCTTAGCCATACGCTTACGACGCTTCTTGATTACGGAGCCCATACATAGTCCTTTGTTCTAAGAGTTCTTTCGATGTTCTGCAGATATCGATACAACGATGGCAAAGGTTACCGCGAAGTGAGGCGGAAAATCGAAACGGTCGAATCTGCTGCTCGTCCAGCACCCACCACCCCTCCGTCGCGCGTGGAGGTCAGGGCTATAGGGGTAATCAAGCCAGGAAAGCTATAAGCCCCTTTCATTACACCTTTGCTATCAAAGGCGATGATCAAGAGTGAGGGTGCGAGTGGCTTCCACCCAGTAATTCCAGTAATTGCAGATTTAGAGGTGAGAGCGAGGTAAGTGACTCCGTTGATTGAAGTTATGCGAGATTGGCCGGTACTAGGAATGCGTAAGGTCCACGTTGGGGAGTATGTTTTTGTGAACTGAGTAATCGCAGTTTCAATTACCTTTCCGGTTACGACCGAGCCTGTGGTGACATTAATCTGTGACGCGCTCTGCCATTCGCGCAAAGCTTGTGGGGCCGAACTCCTTACCAGCTGGGTGATAACTCCAGCTTTATTTATCGTCATCAATATTCCATCACGTTTACCAGCAAGCTTCTTCTTAAGTAGCGTCTCTGAACTTGAGCCATAGATATTTAAAGATCCATCGCTACCTCGTTGCACATCGTTAAACGCAGTTTTCTCACTGCCGAGAGTAACTATCTTTCCAAAAACGCCGGCATTGTTTGCAGATAAAGCAAATGGCCTATTATTCAAAATACCCACCACAGATGCGCCGCTTGAATTGACAGAGACTGCGCTAATTAATGGGACCGAACTCATTTCGGATGTTTGAGTTGCAAGTAACTCGCCAGTGGGCGCCAATTTCCAAAGCGTTAAAGTAGTCATATCGGCGCGGAGTTGTGAAGGATCATCGACATTAACTTGATCGGGGTTGTCGATGACCACAGGTGCGGTGCTAGTTTCGATCTGTATCACCGGCGCCATCGCACCTGCCAGCCAGATATTTCCTATTGCATCAACGGTAGCGGCAGTCGCGACTTCATCGCCTCCAGCATCAATAGTACGAGTCCATAGCACCTGATTTGATGAATCTAGCGCAGTAACAATCACATCGCTGGTGCGATCTACTTTATTAACAAAGTAAATTGAATTCTTACCAGAGAGCGTGAAGCCTTCAATATCTCCAACCGGAAAAATTGAATTCTGTGGTTTCACATTTAACGTTGGTGCAGCGTTGGCTGAAGCAATTCCAATCAGAGGTAAAAGTAAAGTTAGAAGCAGTCGCTTCATTTACTGTGCCAACTCCTGCGATCGCCTTGCGGCCGACTGCATAGCGCTACCAACAATTTCTTTAAGGTGTGACTCATTAAAAGTTGTTAAGGCAGCTGCGGTTGTGCCATTTGGGCTCGTTACCTTTTCGCGCAAAGTCGTAGGCGAATCACCAGAGCTTTGCAACAACGCGGCCGCTCCTACAATTGTCTGCACAGTGAGCGCGTGCGCATCTTCCGGCGATAATCCAAGTGCAACTGCTCCTTCGACCATAGCCTCTACAAATGCGAAGAAGTATGCCGGCCCGGATCCGCTTGTTGCTGTAACTGCATCTTGAAGAGACTCTGGAACTTCAATCGCAATTCCGGTCGCTGCTAAGAAAGAAGTGATAAATTTTCGATGGCTTTCAGAAATCCCATCACCGAGTGAGTAGCCAGATGCACCGAGCCCGACAAGTGCTGGCGTATTCGGCATCACTCGCACTATTGGATTTGGGCTGTTGAGCCCGGCGGCGATTGAAGCGATGGTTTTGCCTGCAGCAAATGAGATAACTAGCGCTGCCGTATTGATCGCGGGTGAAATGGTCGCAAGAGTTGTGGCCATATCTTGTGGTTTTACTACAAGGAGCAAAACATCAGAAGAGCGTGCACAATCTTCAATTGAAGTATGAGTAATTGAATATCTTTCAACTAATTCGGCGGCTCGGTCTGCGCGTTTTTCAGCGAAGGTGATCTCTGCTCTAGGATGCCCAGACTTTATGAGTGCAGCAATGAGCGCCTCTCCCATTACACCTGCGCCAATTACGCCAACACGATTAGCCATACCCCAAGAGTACGCGTAGGCTCTGCCTCTATGTCTGAGGTTAAACCCGGTTTTGCGCGTGATTGGATTGAATTCACCGATCCCAATAACCCAGAAGAAATCTTTAAATGCGATCTGACTTGGCTGACTTCAAGTTGGACTTGTACGTATGGTGATGGATGCAAGGGAGTCTTTGCTGATCGCCCTAATGATGGATGCTGCACAGAGGGTGCGATGTATTCCGATGCCAATGATGAAGAGCGGGTGCGAGAGGCTGCCGGATACCTCACACCTGATATGTGGCAATTCTACGAAGAAGCTCGTCCAAAGAAACCAGGCGGACAACTTCGTATCACAGATTTAGATGAAGATAATGAACGCAAGACTCGCACTGTAAATAACTCTTGTATTTTCCTTAATCGCAAAGGTTATGAAGCTGAAGGTTATACCGGTAGCTTCGGTTGCGTTTTACATCATCTAGCCCAAAAGCGTGGAATGCATTTTGCTGATGTAAAACCTGATGTATGTTGGCAATTACCATTACGTCGCAGTTACGAAAGTCGTGAAGTCGGCGAACGCACTTACACAATCACAGTTCTGGGCGAATATGAACGACTAGCTTGGGGCGATGGCGGTGAAGATTTTGATTGGTACTGCACTAGCAACTCGGATGCTCATATCGGAAAACAACCGGTTTACCTATCAAATAAGCCTGAGCTAGTGAAGCTCATGGGTGAGGCCGCCTATGAAATTTTGGCCAGCCACTGTGACCAGCGTATGGAGAGTATCCGTGAATCAAAGGCACGCTCTCTTCCAGTATTTGTCATCAGACACCCGGCTACATTATTGGCTGAAGAGTCGTCGCACTAAGGCGCTAGATTAGGCCTATGGCCAAAGTTGAGAAGGATCCATTTCGCTGCACCGAGTGCGGCTGGACTTCACAGAAGTGGGTTGGCCGTTGTGGTGAATGCCAAGCGTGGGGCACGGTTGAGGAGTTAGCAGCCCCAAAGAAGCTCTCTCTTGTTCCCGGACCAGTAAGTGCAAAAGCGACTCCGATTGCAGAGGTAAGTCTGGCTTCAGCGCAGGCAAAACCTACCGGCGTCTCTGAACTCGATCGCGTACTTGGTGGTGGTCTAGTTCCCGGCGCAGCTATCTTGCTCGCTGGCGAACCCGGTGTTGGAAAATCAACCTTGCTTCTCTCGGTGGCAGCCGAAACTGCGCGGAAGAAAATACCTGTTCTCTATGTCAGTGGCGAAGAGTCCGCTTCACAGGTAAGACTTCGCGCCGAACGTATTAACGCTCTCGATCCGCAACTCTTTCTCGCATCTGAAACAGATTTAAGTGCAGTCATTGCACATATTGATCAGGTACAACCGCAACTTCTTGTCATTGACTCTGTACAAACAATCGGTTCAACAGCTGTAGATGGTGCACCTGGTGGAGTTACCCAGGTTCGGGAAGTTGCCGGAGCGCTGATTCGCATCTGTAAAGAACGCGATATCACACTCTTATTGGTTGGTCACGTAACAAAAGATGGTTCTATCGCCGGCCCACGATTACTCGAACATATCGTCGATGTCGTTCTTAACTTTGAAGGTGAACGCCACTCACGACTTCGAATGATTCGGGCAATCAAGAATCGATTTGGAGCCAGCGATGAAGTTGGATGTTTTGATTTAAATGATGCCGGTATAGAGAGCGTGCTTGATCCAACCGGACTCTTTACCTCACGTCACGCCGAGCCAGTACCTGGAACCTGTGTCACCGTTACCCTCGAAGGTCGGCGGCCTTTATTGGCTGAGATTCAAGCGCTCGTTAGCGCCGGCCGAGAAAATGATTACGGAAATGCCCGACGCGTCACAAGTGGACTCGATAGCGCTCGGACATCAATGACGCTAGCAGTTCTCGAATTGCGCGCGCACATTCGGGTTGGTGGGCGCGATGTTTATGCCGCAACCGTCGGCGGTATGAAAATGTCCGAACCGGCTGCCGATTTAGCGCTCGCCCTGGCAGTCGCTTCGGCTGCTAAAGGCCTAGCCTTGCCATCAGATTTAGTAGCTATCGGCGAAGTTGGTCTAGCCGGTGAAATTCGAAAAGTTTCTGGCGTTAATCGTCGCCTCCAAGAGGCACATCGACTTGGATTTAAGAGAGCGCTCGTTCCACTTGGATCTGATGTCGCGATTGTGGGAATGGAAATTGTGGAAGTCGCGCGACTCGATCAAGCGCTTTCACGTGTAAAAATTTCAGATAAATAAATGTACGCTCAAGAAATCATCACCTGGTTTCAGGCTAATAAACGTGAATTGCCTTGGCGCAAGAGTGGTCCTTGGGGCGTTTTGGTTTCCGAGATTATGTTGCAGCAGACTCCAGTAAATCGAGTTTTGCCAGTCTATGAATCTTGGATGGCAAGATGGCCGAGCCCAGCTGATCTAGCAAAAGCAACTCCAGCGCAGGTGATTACGGCGTGGGGTCGACTTGGTTATCCGCGAAGAGCGCTTCGATTACATGAGTGTGCAAAGGAAATTACTCTCAAGCACAGCGGTAAAGTGCCAAAAAGTGAAAGTGAACTTCGTGCACTGCCTGGAATTGGTGAATATACAGCTGCAGCAATCGTGGCATTTGCCTATCAAAAACGCTCATTGGTGCTCGACATCAATATTAGAAGGCTCTTTGCTCGCCTCTACCGAGGCGAAGAATTTCCAGCAGCCGCTACGACTAAGTCAGAAAAGTTGGAGTATGAGAGTTATATACCAACCCAGAGCGCTCATGCATGGGCAGCTGCAACCATGGAGTTAGGTGCACTTATCTGCACCTCCAAGAACCCTTCGTGCTCTCGTTGTCCAGTAGTACAACACTGCAAATGGCGATCTCTGGATTATCCAGCTTCTGATCGGGTTCGCCGAACCCAAACGTGGCACGGCACTGATCGTCAATGTCGCGGCACAATTGTGCAGGCCTTACGTGACAATGAGATTCTCTCCAAGAAGAAGATTATGTTGTTATGGGATGTTCCTTCTCAGGTAGAGAAAGCTCTTCTCACACTGCTCGATGATGGGCTGATTGAAGAACAACGAAAGAATTACTTCTCACTTCCACGAGGTTAAGCTCCAGAATCTAGCTAGAACTACATATCGTGCAATGATTGCAGCGTTAATTGCGCTGGGAATGGTCGACTGGAAGCGCGTGCTGAAGAGAGATTAAGCAGTTGCTTCAG
>CAZMBG010000001.1:0-41774 GCA_964564615.1 uncultured Candidatus Planktophila sp. | reverse complement strand
TGCGCGACCCATTGCAACGCGCTGACGCTGTCCACCTGAAAGAGCCTTTGGCTTACGCTCGAGGTACTGCTCGAGATCGAGCAACTTAGCTGCTTCGAGAACTCGCTTATCGCGTTCTGCCTTATCAACGCCGGCAATCTTGAGCGCGAAGCCCATGTTCTCTGCAACTGTCATGTGTGGGTAGAGCGCATATGACTGGAACACCATCGCAATATCGCGATCTTTCGGTGCCACGTTGGTAACGTCGCGATCTCCAATAAGAATGCGACCTCCGTCGATCTCTTCTAGACCTGCCAACATACGAAGTGATGTTGACTTACCGCAACCTGATGGACCAACAAGCACTAGGAACTCGCCATCTGCGACGGTGAGGTTGAGCTTATCTACAGCAGGGCTGGTTGTGCCTGGATAGATGCGGGATGCATTTTCAAATACAACTGATGCCATTTATTTCTTCCTTATCCGGGCAGGTACGTGCCCGACGATCCGTTGGATTAGGTGCCAACCGGTTGGCTAGCGCTGCCTAGATTAGTGCGGGAATTCCCTTGGGGGAAGAGGCTCGCTACACTTCTTACATTATGGAAAGTCACCCGAGTGGTTCGCTTCTTTCATCCATCCTTCTCGTCTTAGGACTCATCTTGGTCGGCTCGCTCTTTGTCGCAGCCGAAATCGCCTTAATCTCGCTGCGCGAAAGCCAGATTCGTCAGATTGCCCAGAAAGGTAGCGCTGGAGCCCGGGTCGCAAAGCTCGCCTCTAACCCCAATCGACTCTTGGCTGCAGTACAGGTGGGAGTCACGGTCTGCGGATTCCTATCTGCTGCTTTAGGTGCCGAAAGATTGGGTGGGTATGTGACTCCACATCTTGAAGATTTAGGTATGTCGCTCAAAACCGCCGAAACCACTGCACTCGTTCTCGTTACATTAGTGATTGCATACTTTTCACTTGTCATTGGCGAATTAGCTCCAAAGAAATTAGCCCTCTTTCGTTCGGAGAAAATTGCGCTCGCTTCGGCTGGCCCAGTTGATTTTATTGCCAGCGCATTTCGCCCCATCATTTGGTTGCTCTCAAAATCGACCGATATCGTCCTACGTATTTTTGGCCTCGATCCAAAAGAACAGCGCGAATCAATTTCAGAAGAAGAGCTTCTTGAGCTCGTGGCAGGACATGCGGCGCTCACCGAAGAAGAGCGCGACATTGTTGAAGAAGTATTTAATGCATCAGAGCGACAGGTACACGAAATTATGGTGCCGCGCACCGAAGTTGATTTCATCGATGGTTCTCTCACCATTTCAAAAGCGATCGCGCTCGCCGCTGAGAAGGCGCACTCGCGCTATCCCGTTGTACGGGGCTCATCTGATGAAGTAATTGGATTTATCCATGTGCGCGATCTCCTCGATCCTTCACTCGTAAACTCGCAAGCCAAAATTCAGGAGCTCAGCCGAAATGTCATGTTTCTTCCAGGCACTAAAGGAGTCCTGCCGGCGCTGACTGAAATGCGCGATCAACGCCAACATCTGGCAATCGTGGTTGATGAATATGGCGGAACAGATGGAATTGTCACCCTTGAAGATTTGGTCGAATGCCTAATAGGCGAGATCCGCGATGAATACGACGCCGATGAAGTCGAACTCTCAGCCGCATCGCGCACCTCTGACTTCGAGGTTGATGGACTCATCTCATTAATCGACCTACTCGAACAGTCTGGTGTTGATATTCCAGAAGGGCCTTATGAGACGCTCAGCGGCTTCGTCATGCACTTCCTTGGCCGACTGCCCGCTGTCGGCGACCTTATCAATCTCAATGGAATCCGTATCACCGTCTTATCTATGGATGGAAAACGAGCTGGACGCTTGCAAATCTCACGCTCGTGAGAGAATTGCGCCATGTCATTAAAGCGAGTGCTCTCGGGCATCCAGCCCACCAGCGAGTCATTTCACCTCGGTAATTACCTCGGTGCAGTGAAGCAGTGGGTTGAGCTTCAAGATGGCCACGACGCTTTCTACTGCATTGTTGATTTACATGCACTCACTGTCGAAAATGATCCTGAGCTTCTCCGCAAGCGCACCTTAGTTTCTGCCGCACAACTCTTAGCACTCGGAATTTCGCCGGAAAAATCGACGCTCTTTGTGCAATCACAAGTTCCTCAACATAATCAACTTGGTTGGGTAATGGAATGTATGACTGGATTCGGCGAAGCAAGTCGTATGACCCAATTTAAAGATAAGTCCGCTAAAGCCGGAGCCGATGCAGCCAGAGTGGGACTCTTTACCTACCCAATGTTGATGGCGGCCGACATCTTGCTCTACCAAGCTGATTTAGTTCCTGTAGGCGAGGATCAACGACAACATATCGAGCTTACCCGCGATGTTGCAGGGCGCTTTAATACGCGCTACGGTCAGAATTTTCAAATTCCAGAGGGATTCATTTTAAAACAAGGTGCAAAAATTTATGATTTGCAAGATCCAACCTCAAAGATGAGCAAGTCTGCTGGTGCGCCGAATGGTCTTATTGAGATTCTCGATACCCCGGAAGTAAATATGAAGAAGTTTAAGAGCGCTATAACTGATGCTGAACGTGAAATTAAATTTGATGAGAAGGCAAAGCCAGGAATCTCTAACCTGCTCACAATTCACTCAGCGATTTCAGGTCAAAGTATTGCATCGCTTGAAAATGATTTTGCCGGTAAGGGTTATGGCGATTTCAAAGCTGCAGTAGGTGAGGTAGTGGTGGAGTACCTCCGCCCAATCCGCCAACATGCGCTTGAACTACTCGATGATGAGAAACATTTGCTCAATATTTTGCATCAAGGTGCGGCAAAAGCTCGCGAGGTTGCCCAAACAACTATTGCCTCCACCTATGAAAAGTTAGGGTTGGTCCGCTAATGAAAATCCGGGCGACAATTATTGCGATGTCAATCGCACTTTCTACATTTTTTGTTGCCCCCTCACATGCTGCCTCACTTGCGATTGGCGTGGTCTACGACCTCGGAGGTCGTGGCGATCGTTCCTATAACGATGCAGCTGCAGCTGGATTGGCCCTTGCCCAGAAGAAATTTACCTTTACGGTAGAGGCGGTAGTCACCGACGGCACAACCGCCGATCGCGAAAAGCGAATTCGCGCTCTGGCACAGAAAGGTTGCAGCCCTATCGTTGTAGTGGGTTCCGGGTTTGCGCCAGCGTTGCAGGCAGTCTCGATTGAATTTCCTAACACTCAATTTGCCATCCTCAACGATGCCAGCGTGACCTCGTTTAATGTCAATTCACTTGTATTCAACGATAAGCAATCGCTCTTTATCGCCGGTTATGCCGCAGCTTTAGCTACCAAAAATCAGAAGGTAGCCCTCATCGCTTCGCCAAACCAGGCCGATATTTATCAAGATGGATTTGCAGCCGGAGTCAAAGCGGCTAGCCCTTCAGTCAAGATTGCAGTCTCGTACATCAGCGGGTCTGCAGTAGCTGCCACAAAATCTTTGATGCTAGCTGGCAACGATGTCATCGTCGTGGCTCGTCCAGGTTCAGACTCCGATATCTTTGATCAGATCGTTGCACGCAACGTGGCACGAGCTAAAGCTAAGGGTTATAAGCAAGTGGGAATGATTTCAATTGAGCCCGACCAATTCGTAACTGTCACACCGGCTACTAAAAAATACTTACTAGCAACAGTTGTGAAGCGGGTAGATATTGCAATGTATGACGTCATAGCGCACGCGCTTGCAGACAATGAAAGTCTCGATATTCTCGACCCGATTGTCGGTATTTATGGACACGTCTATAACGTCACACATGGAATCGAGTTTCGCCCCTACAGCCCAATTTTGACTTCGAAAGCAGCGGCGATATCTAAGGCGGCGGTTTTAGCTGCAAAACTCACCCGCTAAGCACAAATCACTCAACTCCAACTTGAGAGTTTTCACAATTGTTACCTGCCTAACGGTTCAACACGCCAAATCCATTTAGGTTTTTAACAAGTGCCTAGATAGGCTCTAGGTACAAGGCAAAACCCTAATTTCTTAGTGAAAAAACATCACATTGAAGATATCGATTTGCTTTAACAAACAAGTTCTACTTTCCATGGAGGAACATGAAGAAGACACATAAGCTCGTTGCCGTTGTTGCAGCGATCGCTCTCGGAATCACAATTGCACCTGCATCAAATGCAGCGGCAAAGACAAAGGCATGCCTTGCCCTAGACACCGGTGGTGTTGATGACAAGTCATTTAATCAGTCATCTTGGAAAGGTGCACAGTCTGTCCAGTCTTCAAACATTTCAGTTGAATACTTGCCAGCAGCATCTGCTTCTGACTATGCAGTAAATATCAAGAAGTTCGTTGATAACAAGTGCACAATCATCATTGGTGTTGGTTTCGCAATTAGCTCTGCAATTGTTGCTTCAGCTAAGGCAAATCCATCAATCAATTATGCAGTTGTTGACGATGCAGCACTTGATTGCAACGCTGACTACTCAGTTTGTAACCCAGTAAAGAATGTCAAGGGACTCACATTCGCGACAAACGAATCATCGTTCTTGGCAGGCTACCTCGCAGCAGGCTTCACAAAGACCGGCAAGGTCGCTACCTACGGTGGCGCTCCATACCCAACAGTTACCATCTTCATGGATGGCTTTGCTAAGGGTGTTGCTTACTACAACAAGGTGAAGGGCAAGTCTGTAAAGGTTCTCGGCTGGGATCCAGCTGCAAAGACCGGTGAATTTATCGGAGACTTTGCGAACACCACAAAGGCGCTTCAAACTTCACGTAACTTTGAACAAGCCGGCGCAGACGTAATCTTGCCAGTTGCTGGTGGACTTGGTGCAACAACTGCACAGAATTCCATCGACAGCAAGAAGTCTGTAACAATCTGGGTTGATACCGATGGATTCGTATCTGCCAATAAGTACAAGTCAGTACTTCTCACTTCTGTTATGAAGGGCCTCGGCGAATCTGTTGCGTCAGCAATCACAGAGTCAGCTGCAGGTAAGTTCACCAATACCGCTTATGTTGGAACTCTCAAGAACGGTGGAACAAAGATTGCTCCATATCACGATCTTGCAAAGAAGGTTCCTGCAAAGCTTCAGAATGAGATCCGCAAACTCGCAGCCGATATTAAGGCTGGTAAAGTTTCAGTTAAGTAATCACTAACTGTAACTCTGCTTCGAACAAGGCTGGTGCGAATAGCACCAGCCTTGTTTCATTTATACAACTCTCTTTGGTAGATTAACCGCTATGTCCCTAGAGTTGCGTGGCATCACCAAATCCTTCGGTGCTCTTGTAGCAAATGATTCGATCGATCTTCAGGTCGCTGATGGCGAAATCTTGGCGATTCTTGGCGAAAACGGCGCTGGTAAATCCACGTTAATGAATATTGTCTATGGATTACTACAGCCTGATGCCGGATCCATCATTGTCAATAATCAACAAATCACCGTCAAATCTCCGCTTGATGCTTTGGCGGCTGGCATAGGAATGGTTCATCAGCACTTCATGTTGATACCGGTTTTTACAGTCGCTGAAAACATTATCTTGGGCCACGAAAAATCAAACCGACTCGGAATTCTCTCTCTGGAGCAAGCCAAAGAAGAGATTAAGAGATTATCGGATGAATTTAATTTTGATGTCAACCCTGATGCGCTCGTAGAAGACTTGCCGGTTGGAATCCAACAGCGAGTTGAAATTATTCGCGCATTAATCTATGACGCTCAAGTATTAATTTTGGATGAACCCACGGCTGTTTTGACACCGCAAGAGACTGACGAACTCCTGCGAAACCTCAAGAGGCTTCGCGAATCAGGTCGGTCTATTATCTTCATTAGCCATAAACTCCGAGAAGTGAAGGAAATCGCTGATCGAATTTCCGTTATCCGCCGAGGGAAAGTCGTCGGAACCGCTTCGCCAACGGCATCCCAGGAAGAGCTAGCCTCGCTTATGGTTGGAAGAGAGGTCGACCTCAAGGTAGATAAGAGCCAGAGCGCTCCGGGTGAGGTCGTCCTTGAAGTAAAGAACTTTTCGCAATTAGATGCATATGGTCGGGCGATTGTTGATGACGTTACCTTTGAAGTTCGACAAGGCGAAATCTTGGCGATTGCAGGCGTCCAAGGAAATGGCCAATCCGAATTGGCGGAGTCCATTATTGGTTTAAAGGAAATTACCCGAGGCTCAATTTCGGTCAATGGTCACGATACTTTGAAGAACTCAGTTCTCGACAATCTAGCTTCAGGAATCGCATATATTCCGGAAGATAGAGAGAAGGATGGCCTGATTTCCTCCTTCTCCATTGCGGAAAATCTCATTCTCGATACTCACCATAACTCTCCATTTAGCAGTAAAGGCGTTTACTATCCCAAGGTCGTTGCCGACAATGCGGAGAAGCGAATCGGAGAATTCGATATCCGTACCCAGAGCGCAGATAACCCAGCCTCATCGCTATCGGGCGGAAATAAGCAGAAGGTCGTCATCGCCCGTGAACTTTCTCGCGAAGTCAAGTTAGTGGTTGCTTGCCAACCAACCCGCGGCCTTGATGTTGGCTCCATTGAATTTGTGCATCGCCGATTGGTGCAAGAGCGCGATCAATCTCGAGCAGTCATCGTTTTCAGTACAGAGCTAGATGAAGTCTTTGCGCTTGCTGATCGAATCGCAATTATGTACAAGGGCAAAATCATCGCCATCGTCCCAGCAACTGAGAGTCGGGAAAATGTCGGGCTCTATATGGCCGGAATAAATCCGCATATTAATGCTAAAGGAGAGAACCTCAATGCTTAAGGCTCTACTTCGAAAGTCAATTATGCCGGCAATGGCATTCTTGCTGGCATTGGTCATCGGGGGGTTAGTTATCGCCTTTACCGATTCCGATGTGAATGCCGCCTTTATTTCCTTTCTGAAAAAATTTGCTTCGACTATTGGCAATGCGTATCTCTCACTCTTTCAAGGAGCAATTTACGATCCAAATCTCGCCCGTGGCCACGGATTTTTCCACGGTTTGTATCCGCTCTCCGACACAATGGTTGCTGCAGCACCTCTTATCCTCTGCGGATTAGCAGTTGCAGTTGCTTTCAAATCAGGTCTTTTCAATATTGGTGCGCAAGGACAATTTATCTTCGGTGCAATCGGCGCCTCCTATATTGGTTTTAAATACGATCTTCCAGTTGGTCTACATATCCTCGTTGCAATTCTGGTCTCTATGATCTTTGCCGGTATTTGGGGCGGATTGGCTGGAGTCCTCAAAGCAAAAACTGGTGCACATGAAGTAATTGTCACTATTATGCTCAATTACATCGCTGCCCGATTTATTCTCTGGATTTTGCGACAACCAGCTTTTCTTCGACCAAACCGAATTGATCCGCTCGCCCCGCCTATCCAAGAGAGCGCCCGCTTGCCACATCTCTTTGGGGAAGCCTTTCGAGTTAACGCTGGCATTTTGATCTCATTTGTATCAGCGCTAGCCGTCTACCTACTCTTAAGTCGAACAACTCTCGGATTTAAATTTAGAGCAGTTGGAGCAAGCGCAGCAGCGTCTAAGACTGCAGGTATTTCGGTTGCTCGAACCACAATCCTCGCCATGGTTCTCTCTGGCGCGCTTGCGGGTCTAGGTGGAGCGGTTCACGTATTAGGTAATCAATATGAACTCACAACGGATGTAGCAGGCTCATTTGGTTTTGATGCCATCACGGTTGCGCTTTTAGGTCGCGGCAACCCATTAGGTGTCGTACTTGCTTCCATGCTCTTCGCTGCGCTGCGGGTTGGCGGGGTGACCATGCAGGCAAATGTTCAAGTTCCAGTAGAAATTGTCTTGGTCATTCAAGCTCTGGTGGTGCTCTTTATTGCAGCGCCGGGCTTAGTCTCAAAGGTCTTTAAGATTCGCAATTTCGATGATGCGAAATCGTTGGTTTCAAAGGGGTGGAACGGATGATTTCAATGACACACCTTTCGCTGGCTCAAAAGAAGGTTGCCTACCGCCTGATTGGCTTCTTTATCGCATCACTCTTCTCAATCTATCTCTTTGGTTTTTCGCAAAAAGAGAGCCAACCTGTCACCTATAACTTTGTGCTGGGTGACGAGTGGGTACTCATTAAAGAATGGGTTATTGGATCAAAGGTAGGCTCGCTCAGTTTTAGCCTGGCTGCAGTAATTTTGAGCGCACTCTCTTTTATCGTCTATCTAAAGCGCACCAAGGCGAAGATCCTCATCTTCCTTACATCATTGGCTTTCTTTATGTCTTTTATGAATTGGGCTTCAGCTGGTGATTATGTGCCTTTCACCGGCCTCCTTCAAGGTGGATTGATTCTCTCGGTGCCGCTCATTTTTGGAGCACTTGCCGGTGTCGTATGTGAGCGTTCTGGAGTTATTAATATTGCAATCGAAGGTCAATTGCTGGCCGGTGCTTTTGGCGCTGGAGTTGCCGCAAGTCTAAGTAAAAATATCTGGGTCGGCCTCTTGGTCGCTCCACTTGCAGGTGCACTCATTTCGCTCATTCTTGCCTTCTTTGCCATCAAATACGCGATTGACCAAGTCATTTTAGGATTTGTCATCAACGTATTAGTTATTGGCTTAACCACATTTGCGACGCAACGCGCTCTTACCACTAATCCAGCGGTGTGGAATAGCGCTCCGATTTTTAAACCGATTCCGATTCCGGTGTTATCGGATTTACCGATCATCGGCCCAATTTTCTTCAATCACACCATCATTATTTACTCTCTATACATACTCGTCGCATTCATTCAGATAGCGCTCTTCAAGACTCGCTGGGGCCTTCGGATGCGTTCTGTAGGGGAGATGCCAGTTGCCGCAGAATCAGTTGGAATTGATGTCAATCGGGAAAGATTTAGAAATGTTCTCATCGCTGGAGCAATTGCAGGATACGGTGGAGCATTCTTCACAATTGGCTCGGTTGGTTCATTTAGTCGTGAAATGACTGCTGGTATGGGATTTATTGCGCTGGCAGCTTTAATCTTTGGACGATGGACTCCACTGGGGGCAGTGGCTGCTGCTCTGGTATTCGGTTTCACAGATCAATTACGAAGCGTGCTCTCTATCTCTGGAACTCCAATCCCATCTGAATTTATGATGATGGTTCCATATATCGCCACCATCATTGCCGTCTCTGGCTTTGTTGGAAAGGTGAGGGCTCCGGCGGCAGATGGTGTGGCCTATCAGCGCGGCGGTGGTTCTCACTAATGCAGATTGATTGGGAAGTTTTGCGCTCTGAGGCGTTGAAAGCCATGCAGAAAGCCTATGCGCCGTATTCGAAATTTCCAGTAGGAGTTGCTGCACTCGTTGATGATGGACGCATTATCAGCGCCTGTAATGTTGAAAATGCTAGTTACGGACTGACGCTATGTGCTGAATGTGGTCTTGTTTCAACGCTGATCGCAACTGGCGGAGGAAGACTCGTTGCATTTACTTGCGTTGACACGAATGGAAATTCACTGATGCCTTGTGGTCGCTGCCGGCAATTACTACAAGAGCATGGCGGCTCATCACTTCAACTTATGACAGATCGCGGCGTGCAGCCACTCTCCGAATTATTACCTTGGGCATTTGGTCCGGAAGAGATGGATAAAAGACTTTCATGAGCTACGAACCATTTGCAGCGGTTGAAATTATTGCCGCTAAGCGCGATCGCAGTGAATTGACTGATGCGCAGATTGATTGGGTGGTCGATGCATATACTCGTGGCATCGTTGCAGATGAACAAATGTCAGCTCTACTGATGGCAATTCTGCTTAATGGAATGAATACCCGAGAAATTTCACGCTGGACTAATGCCATGATTAATTCTGGGGAACGAATGAATTGGAGTTCACTCGATCGCCCAACTGCAGATAAGCACTCTACTGGTGGAGTTGGCGATAAAATCACGCTTCCCTTGGCACCACTAGTTGCCGCGTGTGGCGGCGCAGTCCCACAACTCTCAGGTCGAGGTCTGGGGCACACTGGCGGAACGCTCGATAAGTTAGAGTCAATTCCAGGTTGGCGAGCTTCGCTCTCTAATGACGAAATGTTGAAGGTATTGCAAGATACGGGCGCAGTCATTTGTGCAGCTGGCGCGGGTTTGGCACCAGCAGATAAGAAACTTTATGCGCTCAGAGATGTCACCGCTACAGTTGAAGCAATTCCTCTGATTGCATCTTCGATTATGAGCAAGAAAATTGCCGAGGGCACATCAGCGCTAGTGCTTGATGTTAAGACTGGATCTGGTGCATTTATGTCCGATCCAGAGAAGGCGAAAGAGCTAGCGCGCACCATGGTTGCGCTCGGTGTCGATGCGGGAGTCAAAATGCGCGCGCTGGTGACGGCTATGGATGTACCGCTAGGCCTGACGGCTGGCAATGCGCTCGAGGTGCGCGAATCAGTTGAGGTCTTAGCCGGCGGCGGTCCATCGGATGTTGTGGAACTTACTGTTCTGTTAGCCCGCGAGATGATTGATGCAGCTGGCATTAACGGTAAAGATCCTGCGGAGGCATTGAAAGATGGCAGCGCAATGGATCATTGGCGACGGATGATCTCTGCCCAAGGTGGAGATCCAGATGCGCAACTTCCAGTCGCGCGCCATCAGCATGTTGTCAGCGCACCGCAATCAGGCGTGATCACAACCATGGATGCCCTAAAAGTTGGCGTGAGCGCATGGAGATTAGGTGCAGGGCGCTCAAAGCAAGGTGAGCAAGTGCAAGCAGGTGCTGGAATAGAAATGCATGCAAAACCGGGAGACCATATTGTGCAAGGCGCACCTCTCTTTACCTTGCACACAGATGAAGATGCACGTTTTACCCGTGCTCTAGAAGCCCTTGATGGTGCAGTGAAGATTGAAGAAAACGGAATAGTAGATAGATTGCCACTGGTGTTAGAGAGAATAGTTGGATGAGCACTATTAATTCAGATTTGCTTAAACGTCCTACCCAAGAGCAGGTAAAGCGTCTTCCTAAGGCGTTATTACACGACCATCTTGATGGTGGCTTGCGACCAGAGACCATTATCGACATTGCACAAGAGATTGGCCACACCCTTCCTACTTATGATCCACAAGAACTTGCTGAGTGGTTTCGTAGCGCATGTGACTCTGGTTCGCTCGTTCGATATCTTGAAACATTTGCCCATACCGTTGCAGTGATGCAGCGGCGCCAAGATGTAGTACGCGTTGCCAGAGAGTGTGCAGTCGATCTCGCACGTGATGGAGTGGTTTATGCCGAAGTTCGTATGGCACCAGAATTGATTACAGAGAAAGAGCTCTCGCTTACGCAAGCAATTGAAGCGATTCTTGAAGGCTTCTCATTAGGAATGGCGGATGCTCAATCTGAAGGAAACACCATTAAAGTTTTTGCTCTCCTCTGTGGCATGCGCCAAAATCAGCGCTCGCAAGAGGTGGCAGAGCTTGCCGTTAAATATCGCGACCAAGGGGTGGTCGGTTTTGATATCGCTGGCCCAGAAGATGGTTTTCCTCCTAGTGACCAGTTAAAAACTTTTGAATATCTCCGGAAAGAGAATTTTCACTTTACCATCCATGCCGGCGAGGCTTATGGCTTACCATCTATTTGGGAAGCAATTCAAATTTGTGGTGCCGAACGTCTCGGACATGGAGTACGAATAGCCGACGATATTGATTTTACTCAGAATCCACCTCACCTCGGCCGGTTAGCATCCTTTGTTCGTGATCGAAGAATTCCGCTGGAGATGTGTCCATCCTCCAATATCCAAACTGGAGTAGCCACATCTTTCGCAGATCACCCACTGGCACAATTAGCGAAACTTCGATTCCGAACCACAATCAATACCGATAATCGTTTAATGTCGGCAACATCGATGTCGCGTGAAATGTTCGAAATGGTGAGCGCCTGCGACTGGAATTTCCAAGATTTACAGCGCACCACGATTAATGCACTTAAGTCTGCCTTTATTCCCTTTGAAGAACGGCTAGAAATCATTGAAGAAGTAGTTAAACCAGCGTATGCACGTATAGCAGCTGAATAAGTAAGGAAAGTAGAGATGGCAACTAGTAAATACACCCTCAAGCAAGTAGCAAAGACAATTGACTATGCGCTCCTACGCCCAGAAATGTCACGTGAGGAAGTTCGCGAAGGTTGCCAGGTAGCCCTCAAGTACGATGTCGCTTCGGTATGTTGCAAGCCAGCAGATGTCGCTTTCTGCGCAGATATTTTGCGCGGAAGTGATGTACACGTCGGAACTGTGATCGGTTTTCCACACGGAAATTCCGCAACATCAGTGAAAGTGTTTGAAACCAAGCAGGTAGTAGCAGATGGAGCTACCGAAATTGATATGGTGATCAACATTGGATGGATGAAGTCGGGAATGTATGACGAAGTTCGAGAGGAAATTGCCGAGGTAGTACGTGCCGCTGCTGGAAATCAAGTAAAGGTAATTCTGGAGAATGCCTATCTCACTCATGATGAGATTGTGAAGGCGTGTCAGTTGGCAGAGGCAGCCGGGGCTGACTATGTGAAAACGTCGACAGGTTTTGCGCCTACGGGAGCCAAACTAGAAGATGTGCGCTTAATGCGCGCCACAGTTTCAAATAAGGTGGAAGTAAAGAGCGCTGGTGGCGTCAAGGATCTCGATGCACTGTTGGCATTTATGGATGCTGGCGTAAAGCGAAGCGGTGCTAGCGCTGCTGCAGCTATGCTGGAGGAATTTAAAGCACGTTTCGGCGCTTAGCCGGCAAGGAATTTGCGTAATGGTTCTCGCAATTGGTTGAGAACCAGCTCAGCTTCTACATTGGTGGGGGTGATAACTTCAAGATAGCACTTGAGTTTTGCTTCAGTTCCGCTAGGGCGAACTATGACGCGCACGCCACCTGAGAGCCATATTCGCAATCCGTCGGTGGGAGGAAGGTCTTGGGTGGGTTTTGCAAGATCATCTATCGCCTCGACTGCGCGACCAGCAATTTCTGAGGGAGGATTTTCACGCAGGGTTGCTAATAAACGAGTAATCACGCCCATATCGCTCACCCGAATTGAGATTTGTTCAGTTCCATGAAAACCGTGACGCGCCCAAACTTCCTGCAAGAGATCGTAGAGAGTGAGCCCTTCCCGCTTGAGGTCCATAGCGATTTGAGCCAAGAAGAGTGCAGCTGAAACTCCATCCTTATCATTAACGGTCTCTGAGTCAACGGCATATCCGATTGCTTCTTCATAACCAAAAGCCAAATCTTCAATTTTGGCTAACCATTTAAATCCAGTAAGTACTTCTTGAAAATTTACTCCGTAATGGCGGGCTATCTTGCTGAGCGCAGTAGATGACACGATTGAATTTCCAAAGGTGCCATTCGGATGAGTTCGGGCAATCCATTCACCGAAGATGATGCCGAGCTCATCTCCACGAAGCATTCGCCACCCGTGCTGTGGGTCATTGATTGCAGCAGCGCAACGGTCAGCATCTGGATCGTTTGCGATAACTAGATCAGCGTTAAAGTCGCGCGCCTTTGCAAGCGCTAAATCTATCGCTCCAGGCTCTTCTGGGTTTGGGAAAGCGACAGTTGGAAAATCTGGATCTGGCGCGCATTGCTCATCAACTGTAATGAGCGAAGAAAATCCAGCTTTATGAAATACTGCTTGAACGGTTTCGGTGCCAACACCGTGCATTGCGGTATAAACAATCTTGATATCACCAGGTCGAGGTGCAAGACGTGAGGTTAACTCAATATATTCATTAACAATGGAGTCATCTAACACTGTCCATTGTGAACCACGAGGCTGTGACTTTAGTGAAGAGACTTGTGAAATGTAGTCTGCGATATAGCCGTCAGTGGGATTGATGATTTGTGAAGCGGCATAATTAATTCCGTCTGCGGTTGGACCGATATAGACTTTGTAACCATTATCTTGTGGCGGATTGTGGCTAGCTGTCACCATCACGCCAATATCAGCACCCAATGCATGGGTTGCATATGCCAAGACTGGGGTTGGGAGTGGGCGAGGAAGTACATAGACCTCCATACCAGCGCCACTAAAGATTTGGGCGCTCTCTTCAGTGAAATCCTCAGATCCATAACGCGCATCTCTACCTATGACAACTTTCTTCATGGATCGCTCGCGCATGTAGTTCACTAAGCCAACAGCGGTACGTCCGACAACAGCTCGGTTCATGCATGATGGACCAGGCCCGAGTGGACCTCGCAAACCTGCCGTGCCAAATTGAAGAAATCCAGAGAAGAAGCTGCGTAATTGTTCCTCTTCACCGCTATCGAGGAGTTTCTGGAGCTGAGCGGCTGTTACAGGATCTGGGTCATCTTCAATCCAACGTTGAACTTCAACCCTGAGTGCCGTATCCATACCGATAAATCTATCGAATTACACGAGTTTAGGGATAGTGTTCTTGAGTAGTGCGCCCATCCGGTCGGCCGCCGCTTTGCCAGCGGCAATTACTTCTTCATGGTTGAGCTTCTCGCCAGTCACACCAGCTGCAGCATTTGTCACAAGCGAAATTCCGAGCACTTCTGCACCGAGAGCATGTGCAGCAATTGCTTCAGGAACAGTGGACATGCCGACTAGATCGGCGCCAAGTGTGCGCATCATCAAAATTTCAGCAGGAGTTTCATAGGTTGGGCCGCGCCAGTGAACATAGACGCCTTCCTGGAGTGAATTATCTTCTGCTTTAACAATCTCTCTCATACGTTTGCTATAGAGATCTGTAAGGTCAACGAACGTTGCGCCAGAGAGTGGAGATTGCGCAGTGAGTGAGATGTGATCTCGAATTATGACTGGCTGACCTACTGTGTAGGAGGTATTGATTCCACCACAGGCATTGGTCAAAATAACTATTTTGCACCCTGCTTTAACTGCAGTTCGCACGCCGTGTACAACGGGTTCCATTCCTTTGCCCTCGTAAAGATGGGTGCGACCTAAGAAGACTAGTGCTCGAATTGTTCTTCCCTCAGCTGTTAACTCATAAGAACGAACTTTTCCGGAGTGGCCTTCCACGGCTGGCGCTTCAAACCCGGTCAACTCGTGAGCATCACACTCATATGATGGATTTCCTAGCGCATCAGCTGCAGATACCCAACCCGAACCCATGACCAGCGCAATGTCATGCGAAGGAACGCCGGTGCGGCTAGCAATTTCGGTGGCAGCAAGAGTCGCTGCAGCTAGCGGATCTTGATAGAGGAGTTCGGTAGAAGTCATGCGTCAATAATGTCACAGAGAGCAGTGCCACTGGCGACGGTCTCACCGATAACGGCCTTTAAGTTTTTAATCACACCGCTCTTATGGGCGCTGAGGGGCTGCTCCATCTTCATCGCCTCTAAAACAATAATGAGATCGCCAGCTTCAACACTCTGACCTTCAGTAACGGCGATTTTTACAACCGTGCCCTGCATCGGAGAAGAGAGCGAGGTGCCTGAGGAGCCAGCACCGGAGGATTGCTTGGCGCGATGGCGCTTCACAACTGGCTCTGGGGTGTGAACTACCACTTCAAAACGCTTGCCATTGACTTCGGCAATTAACTTTTCGGCCGCTACCTTAGTTTGAACTTCGACATCGTGAGCTTGGTAGGCAGCGATCTCATTCTTAAATTCATTTTCAATATAACTGGTGTAGACCGTGAAATCTTTTACATAAGCGCTATCTTCAAGGATTGCTCGATGGAATGGCAAAGCGGTAGCTAGACCATCAACCTGGAATTCTTGCAGCGCTCTGCGAGCGCGCTGAATAGCCTCTTCACGAGTTGCGCCAGTAACAATTAGTTTTGCTAAAAGTGAATCGAAGTTGCCGCCGATGACGTCGCCATTTCTGAAACCTGCATCAACTCGAACGCCGGGTCCGGTTGGGATGTTCCATTGAGTAATTCGCCCTGGTGCGGGTAAGAATGAGCGGCCAGGATCTTCACCGTTGATACGAAACTCAATGGAGTGGCCACGAATAACTGGATCATCAAAGCCAAGGGGCTCACCATCTGCAATGCGGAACTGTTGGCGTACCAAATCTATACCAGTAACTTCCTCTGAGACTGGGTGTTCAACCTGAAGGCGAGTATTAACCTCAAGAAATGAAATCGTGCCATCGAGCCCTACCAAGAATTCGCAGGTTCCAGCACCGATGTAACCCGCCTCTTTCATAATCGCTTTAGATGAGCGATAGAGCTCTAGATTTTGGGCTTCGGTTAAGAATGGAGCCGGTGCCTCCTCAACAAGTTTTTGATGGCGACGCTGCAGAGAGCAATCGCGAGTCGAGATGACAACTGCGTGTCCGTGCTTATCGACAAGTACTTGAGTTTCGACGTGGCGTGGTTTGTCGAGATATCTTTCAACAAAACATTCACCTCGCCCAAATCCTGCAATCGCTTCGCGCACTGCAGATGCATAGAGTTCAGGAATTTCTTCTAAGGTGCGAGCCACCTTGAGTCCGCGTCCACCACCGCCGAATGCAGCTTTAATCGCAACTGGAAGCCCGTGCTCCTTTGCAAATGCCACAACTTCATCGGCATCTTTCACTGGATCTTTAGTGCCAGCAACGAGCGGTGCACCTGCGGCGCTTGCGATACGCCGTGCTGAAACTTTATCGCCAAGAGCGGCAATCGCAGCAGGAGGAGGTCCAATCCAGGTTAATCCGGCGTCAATGACTGCTTGTGCAAAATCTGCATTTTCCGATAAGAAGCCATACCCCGGATGTACGGCATCAGCGCCAGACCGTTGAGCTACATCGATAATCTTTGGAATATTGAGATAGGTGTCCTTAGCGATTACGCCATCGAGCGAATATGCAAAATCTGCACTCTTGACGTGAAGCGCATCGCGATCTTCTTCGGAGTACATAGCGACAGACTCAAGACCGTGATCTTTGCAAGCACGAATAACTCGAAGGGCGATTTCACCGCGATTTGCTATTAGTACGCGCTTCATTGCATCTCCTTCACTTGCGGCCAAGAGTATCCAAGTTGTTTCATCGCTCTCAATAAAAATGGCATGGATATTCCAACTACGTTGGTGTAATCGCCTTCGATAATCGGAATAAAAGGGGAACCATAGCCATCAAGTGTGAAACCCCCAGCCACGTGCAGTGGTTCACCAGATGCCACATAATCTTCGATTTCCTCATCAGTCATATGGGTGAATGTCACTTTGGTCGTTACCCGGTCGGCAATCTCGAGCCCTTGCACAGTGTCGATAATGCAATGACCGGTATGCAGCAACCCAGTGCGGCCACTCATCTGCTTTGCCCGCTCTATCGCAATTTCTGGAACCCCTGGTTTTCCAAAGGAAATTCCATCTACTTCAAAGGTCGAGTCACATCCGATAATAATCGCGGGGTAATCAATTTGCTCTCGGACAGTGTGGGCTTTAGCAACTGCCAAAGCAATAACCATGTCAGCGGGTGCCATCGCGTTGAAGAAATCTGTCTCTTCATCAACGCCACTCACGATAATAGTTGGCTTGAGTCCAGCTCCTTCGAGCAATCTGCGTCGAGAGTTTGACTGAGAGGCGAGCACAATCTTTGGCATTAATCGAACTTTCGGTTTCCAAAGGTAATGAGATGGGGGAGTGGTTGGCGCAATTGTGGTGACCCAAAAACGCTCCGCTTAACGATCGGTTTTACATTGATTGCTTTATGGTTTGCCAAAACCGCTTGAATTGCAACCAACTCTTCGGGCGAAGGATTGCCCGATGTGACTGAAATTTTCATCTTTATAGTGGAATATTTCCGTGTTTACGAGCGGGCAGAATGTCGCGCTTGGTCTTAAGGGTTCGGAATGCTTGCGTAATGTAGTGGCGAGAATCTTCCGGCACGATAACGCTATCGATGGTGCCGCGTTCTGCTGCCAAGTATGGATTAGAGAATTTTTCTGTGTATTCAGTAACCAGTTCGGCGCGTTTAGCTGTTGGATCTTGCGCTTCTGCGAGCTCTTTCCGGTAGAGAATATTGACTGCCCCTTGCGCTCCCATCACTGCAATTTCGGCGGTAGGCCAGGCGAAGTTGATATCACTTCCTAGGTATTTTGAACCCATCACAATAAAGGCTCCACCATACGCCTTTCGGGTAATGAGAGTTACGAGTGGCACAGATGCTTCAGCATAGGCATAGAGCAACTTTGCGCCGCGGCGAATAATTCCGTTCCATTCCTGTTCGGTGCCTGGTAAGAATCCTGGAACATCAACCAGGGTAAGAATCGGAATATTGAAGGCGTCGCAGAATCGAAGGAAGCGCGCCGCCTTTTCACTGGAATTGATATCAAGAGTTCCAGCTAATTGATTTGGTTGGTTGGCAATAATTCCAACCGATTGACCTTCAATGCGCGCAAATCCCACCACAATATTTGGTGCATATAGTGCGTGAACTTCCAAGAATTCACCTTCGTCAACTATTGCCTGAATGAGAGTTTTCATATCGTAAGGTTGATTTGGTGAATCGGGAATTAAAGTATTGAGTGCAAAATCTGTAGCCTTCTTTTCAGCCACTTCGGTAGGGGGCAAAACTGGAGAGCCATCCATATTATTTGAAGGTAAATATGAGAGCAGAGCTTTCACGTAATCAATAGCATCAGCTTCTGAATCGGCCATATAGTGCGCATTCCCGCTCTTTGTATTGTGGGTATAAGCGCCACCGAGCTCTTCCATTCCAACATCTTCGCCAGTGACCGTCTTAATAACATCTGGACCAGTGATAAACATATTTGAAGTTTCATTAACCATGACAGTGAAGTCGGTTAGCGCTGGTGAGTATGCTGAACCGCCAGCACAAGGTCCAAGAATCAGTGAGATTTGAGGAATGACACCAGATGATCGAGTATTGAGCCGAAAGATCTTTCCATATCCATTGAGCGAGGCAACGCCTTCTTGAATACGAGCTCCACCAGAATCATTAATTCCGATAAGAGGAATACCTGACTTCAAAGCAAAATCTGCGATCTTTACAATTTTATCTGCGTGCACCTCACCGAGTGATCCGCCAAAGACTGTGAAGTCTTGCGAATAGAGCGCGATCGGACGTCCATCTATAGTGGCGGTGCCGATAACAACACCATCTCCATACGGGCGATTCTTCTCCATGCCAAAGTTCTGGGCGTGGTGGCGAGCGAACTCATCAATTTCAGTAAAAGAGTCTGGATCGACCAGCATTTCAATGCGCTCACGGGCAGTCTTCTTGCCTTTTGCGTGTTGCTTCTCCACTGCCCGGGCGGAACCGGCATGGATTGCCTCATCAAATCGATTGCGGAGGTCTTCAATTTTCCCTGAGGTTGTATGCAGATCTGGGCTCATATCCGTAAGGTACCTGCTGTGGGCACAGATGCGCTAAGAGCGCCACTAGATCAAGTGAGTATTGACCAGAAAATCTCGCAGTACTGGCGAGTAAAGGTGGTCGATGTCACCGAGAGTACACAAGATGACATCGCCGTATCAGCAACACTTGGTGAGGCCCATCATGGCGATGTAGTTGTCGCCGAGTATCAGAGTAAAGGCCGTGGAAGATTAGATCGAACTTTTGAAGCTGCATCAGGTGCATCGCTCACATTTTCATTCTTTATCAAACCAATTCGCGAAAATAGTTATTGGAGTTTTCTTCCTCTTCTGTCAGGAATTGCTGTGCACAAAGCGCTTGAATCACTCGATCCAAATATTTTAACTTCCATAAAGTGGCCTAACGACTTACTCATAGGCGATAAGAAAATTGCTGGCATTATTGCTCAAACTTCTGGCCCTGGAGTGGTCATAGGCATCGGTCTCAACGTTGGAATGACACAAGATGAACTTCCAGTGCCACACGCATCATCGCTAAAACTCAATGGCTATGCGCAACTTAATCGAAACTTGATATTGGCAGAAATTTTGAACCAATTTGAATTAGTTTTTAAAGAATGGGATTCAGGTAGAGACTTTGTAGATGAATATATGAGCCTCTCTTCAACGATAGGCGTGGAGATTGAAGCTCAATTACCAGGGGGAGTTATTCACTCCGGAGTTGCTGAGAAAGTCGACCACCATGGAGCGCTCATCTTGAGTAGTGGAACGGTCATTACCTCCGGCGAAATCGTTCATCTACGATAAGCCAATGAGCACAACAACTGTTGGGGTCATCGGTGCTGGCCAATTGGCACAGATGATGATCCCGGCTGCAGACAAACTCAGCGTTGAACTCTTTCTCTTTGCCGGTTCCAGTCAAGATTCAGCTGCCCAGATCGGCCGACATGTAGTCGGCGATTATCGAGACGTGCAGCAAGTTCTAGATTTTGCACTTCAGTGCGATGTAGTTACATTCGAACACGAGTTGATTCCTATTGAAGTGATACGTAATCTAGAAAACCACGGTGTAACTGTTTTTCCTCCGTCACGTGCCTTTATCTATAGTCAGGATAAGGCGGCAATGCGAGCAAAGTTAGTGCACTTTCCGGCGCCTGCTACTCAGTTGATCTCTGCTGCCTCCGACATTAATTCATTTCCTGTCATCGCTAAGGCGATTCGTGGTGGATATGACGGCAGAGGTGTTTTTAAGGTTGACACCCAGAGCGAGCTAACGGAAATCCTCACCCACACTTCACCACTATTAATTGAAGAGTTGGTTGACTTTGATTCAGAGATAGCGGTTATGGTTGCCCGCACGCCAGATGGTCTCGTAAAGAGCTGGGTGCCAGTTGAGACCGTACAAGCAGATGGAATATGTATCTACACGATAACTCCTGCACCATCAATCTCACCTGAAGTAGCAACGGAAGCGCAGCGAATGGCGGAAGCGATTGCAACTCTGGTCGAGGTCGTCGGGGTTATGGCGGTTGAAATGTTTGTTAAAGGCGATCAACTCTATATCAATGAATTGGCGATGCGACCCCACAATTCTGGCCATTGGAGTATTGAAGGTTCACTCACTTCGCAGTTTGAGCAACATCTTCGTGCGATTCTAAATCTCCCTTTGGGCGCAACCGATCTAGCTCAACCGTATACCGTGATGGGTAATGTGCTTGGCGGAGTCCGGAAAGAGCCATTTTCGGATACCCAATTTATTCAGGACAACTTTCCGCAGATGTATATCCATGATTATCGTAAAGAAGTCCGTCCAGGGCGAAAAATTGGTCACATTACCGAATGTGGGTCAGACCTCATACAATTAACCAGTAATGTGCAGCGAGCACGCGATTTCATGAGCGGAGTCATCGATGGCTAAAGATGTTGCGATAATTATGGGGTCAGATTCTGACTGGCCTATTATGGAAGATGCCGCCAAAGCGCTCGATAGTTTTGAAATTTCATATGACGTGCAAGTAATTTCTGCTCATCGAATGGCGGAAGAAATGGTGGCTTTCAGCAAGGGCGCAGCCGCACAGGGTTTTAAAGTAATTATCGCTGGCGCAGGTGGCGCAGCTCATCTACCTGGCATGGTGGCATCTCTCACTACACTCCCAGTAATTGGAGTTCCTGTTGCATTGAAAAATCTCGATGGAATGGATTCGCTGCTCTCAATCGTTCAGATGCCTTCCGGCGTTCCGGTAGCAACTGTGGCCATTGATAACGCCAAGAATGCAGCAATTTTGGCGGCGCGAATTCTGGGAACATCAGATGCGAAAATTTCTGCCAAAGTATCTGATCAATTGGCCAAGTTATCTGAGGAAGCAAAAGCAAAGGGCGCTCAGTTGAGCGCCCGTCGCAGTACTAAAGCTGGTTTTTAATCGGTACGACCAAGTGCGTGAACTCGCCATCCGGCGCTACGCCAGAGATTGCGATCGAGCATATTTCGACCATCGATTAAAAACTTTGATTTTACAAGTTGACCAATGACCGATGGATCAAGTTCGCGATATTCCTTCCATTCGGTGAGGTGCAAAATTGCATCTGCACCTTTAACTGCATCAACAACTTTCGCTGCATAATCTAGGTTCGGGAAACGTTTGCGTGCAGGCTCGATGCCCTTTGGATCGTGCACTACTACTTGAGCGCCAGCTGCCTGTAATTGAGCTGCAATATCGAGCGCTGGGGAATCGCGAACATCATCGCTATCTGGTTTAAAGGTCGCGCCGAGAACAGCAATCTTGTACTGAGTGAGATCTTCTGAGAGATCTGCTCTCACGACATCAATTACCCGTTGACGCGCACGGAGATTAATAGAATCAATTTCACGTAAAAATTCGAGAGCTTGTGAGGCGCCAAGTTCTTCAGCGCGAGCCATAAATGCCCGAATATCTTTTGGAAGACAGCCACCACCAAAACCAATACCGGCCTGCAGGAATCGATTACCAATACGTGGGTCGTAACCAATAGCTTTTGCTAGAACCGTGACATCGCCGCCTGCTGCTTCACAAATCTCAGCCATCGCGTTAATAAATGAAATCTTGGTGGCAAGAAATGAATTTGCCGCTACCTTAACTAATTCTGCTGTTGGCAAATCCGCGCGAATCCAAGGTGTGCCTAAGTCTGTAACTGGCTTATAAACCTCTTTGAGAATCTCTTCTGCACGATCATTAGCTACACCGACTACTAATCGATTCGGCGTAAGCGTATCCTCGACTGCAAAACCTTCGCGGAGGAATTCTGGGTTCCAGGCCAAATCGGCCTGTGGAGCGCTCTGCGCTAATTGATCGCGTAATTTCTGGGCAGTACCAACTGGGACAGTTGATTTGCCAACAACAAGTGCGCCGTCTTTGAGGTACGGAGCAATCGCCGCTACCGAAGAGATGACGTAGGTGAGATCTGCTGCAAGTCCGTCCTTAGATTGCGGAGTGCCGACGCAGATGAAGTGAACATCAGCATCAGCTACAGCAGAAAAATCGGTAGTAAAAGAGAGACGGCCCGTCTTCATTTCATCAGCCAAGAGGGTATCCAACCCTGGCTCATAGAATGGAAGCTCACCCTGCGAGAGTAAATCGACTTTATGTGGATCGGTGTCGACGCCTACGACTTCAAAACCAAGCGATGACATACACGCAGCGTGAGTTGCACCTAGGTAACCACAACCAATAACGGAAAGCTTTAAAGACATGTGGGGGAGTCTATTGCAGTTGCGCTAGTTATTCGAAGCACAAGGATTATCGGCGGCAGTTTTTGTGCCGAATTTATCTACCATCTGAGGGGTTGCGCTCGCTTTTGGCGAAGCAGAAGTCTTCTTTGCGCTGAGTTCATCTAGAAGAGCGGCATCATTCTTGATTCGACTCCAGAGATCAGGCGCGAGAACAGCGTCCCAGACAACGACCGAACCTATTCCCGGAACATTGCCATTGGGATTTGAAAGCGGAACGGTGAGAGTTCGCACATTGCCCGAGGATAGATTTCGCAACTGCTTAGCCAAGGTGAGTAAATCGTTCTTGCTCACGCCCTCATCCATTTTTACAGTGGAGATTGTTGCCTTATAAAAATTTGCCAACTTTATTGGGTTCAATAAAGTTCCAGAAGAAGTTGCCTTTCGGATAATGGCGCTGACAAATTGCTGTTGACGTTCCATGCGACCGATATCACCACGCCCATCGAAGTCGCGAGTGCGTACGTACTTCAGCGCTTCAACACCGTCAAGTACGTGGGTTCCAGCGCTCATCACCAAGTGGCTCTTAGGGTCATTAATGTTTACTTTGGAGCAGACTTGGATACCGCCAAGTGCATCAACGACATTGACAAAACTTGCAAAGGAAACTTCAACGTAATGATCAATTTTAAGATCAGTATTGGCTTCAATAGTTTGAACCAATAGATGTGCGCCACCGTAGGCAAAGGCCCAATTCAATTTTCCGGGTTTTGCCGGCACCGGAGTTTTATTATCGATGGTACTTGTATGAGCTGGAATAGTTACAAGTGTGTCGCGCGGTAGTGAGACGATATAGGCCGCATCTCGCGCCTTTGAAATATGAACTAACAACATAGTGTCAGATCTACCGCCGGCTGCAACATCGACTCCACCAACTCGGAGTTTGCGAATCTGTTCCTTCGTGAGGCCCTCGCGGTTATCTGAACCTACAACGAGGTAGTTGAGTGCACTGGAAACCTTGTCTGGACGATTATCAAGTCCATCGAAGACGTTAATACGTGAAATCTGACCACTAATTTGGCCGATACCAAACCAGGTCGCAGCCGAGAGAAGGACAACACCAAGAGAAAGTGAGGTAATTATCCGAATCGCGCGAGTTGATTTCACCTGCGTAGGTTACTTGGACGATACCTTAGACGCATGACATTCGTGAGTGTGATTCTGCCAATTCTCAATGAAGAGGCCTATCTACGCGAAGCCGTCTCCTCAATTCTTTCTCAGGATTATCAAGGTCCATTTGAAATTGTTCTAGCTATCGGGCCTTCAAGAGATAGAACCCGAGAAATTGCTGATCAACTCCATCGCGAAGATGGCCGGGTAATTGTCGTAGATAATCCGAGTGGTAGAACTGCGGCTGGGCTCAATGCGGCCTTGCGTGCATCTCAGGGAAGCGTAATTGTGAGAGTAGATGGCCATTCAGAGTTGCCCAGTAATTACATCTCCTTAGCAGTGGAGTTACTCGATACCACTGGTGCGGTGAATGTTGGCGGTCTGATGGCCGCTGAAGGAGTCACGCCATTCGAGCAGGCAGTTGCCGCTGCGATGCGAAGCCCACTCGGAGTTGGAGCTTCTCGATTCCACACTGGTGGTGGTGCAGGCGAGGTGGATACTGTGTATCTCGGATCCTTTAGACGAGATGCGCTCTTGGCTATTGGTGGGTTCGACGAAGAATTCACACGTGCACAAGATTGGGAACTCAACCATCGATTGCGCGAGCGTGGCGGAAAAATTTACTTTGATCCTCGTTTATACGTTACCTATCGCCCTCGTTCCAGCGTACGAGCTTTGGCGAAACAGTACTTTGAATATGGGCGTTGGCGTCGCGTAGTGTCGCGATTACATCCAGGAACTATCAATTATCGATATCTCGCTCCACCGCTTGCAGTTCTCGGATTTACATCATCAGCAATTCTTGGCGCAATCATTCATCCAATCCTCTTTATCCCGGCCTGGATTTATTTGTTTTTTCTAGTAATTGCAGCCGGAAAGATTGGCAAGAATATTCTGCAATGTGTTTATTTGTTGGCAGTAATTCCAACAATGCACTTCGCATGGGGAACCGGATTTCTCACATCTCCGCGCTCGCTGGTACCTGCAAAGCGGGCAAATAAGTAAGCTCGTAAGGTAACCTTGGCGATATGACTGCGCCATTGGTGAGCTATCAGCCCTTTAAGGCCGGCCTACCTAAAATCGGAGAGTATCTCCGAACCTTCTGGCGACGCCGTGCTTTTATCTCGGAATTTGCCCGCTCTGAACTCCGGGAACAGAATTTCGATTCAGTCTTTGGCCAGCTCTGGTTGGTGCTCAACCCACTCATGTTGTCCGGCATTTACTTCCTTCTCATTTATGTGATCGGTGGCGCGAGTGGTTCCGCACGGTTTATCCATCTCACCTCGAGCCTTTTCCTCTTTTATTTAGTGGCAAATAGCCTGACTGGTGGTGTTAAGGCCATCACATCTGGCCAACGGCTCATTCTCAACACCTCTTTTCCACGAATCATGCTCCCGGTATCAGCCGTGGTCGTGGCGCTCTTTAGATTCTTGCCGACTTTGGTTGTCGCTTTTGCAATTCGCCAATTCTTCGGTTCACCTTATTCATGGAATATGTTGTGGGCGATTCCAATTCTTTTCACCGCGCTCTTACTTTCATTAGGCTTGGCTATTTTAATTTCGTGCGTCAATGTTTACTTCAGAGATATCGCAAGTATGTTGCCGTATCTCACTCGAACACTTCTTTATTTATCGCCAGTTTTATACGAAGCCAGCACCATGTCGGAACATATAAAGAAATTTGAAGTGCTCAACCCAATGTTCTATCTCCTGGATGCATGGGCTCAGGTAATGGTGCGAGCCGAAGCGCCTGATCTTTCTGGCATACTCCATGCATTTGCATGGGCAGCTGGCATCTTTATTGTAGGAACATATTTCTTCCTATCGAGGGAGCGTGATTTCGCTGTCCGACTTTAACCACCAACATTCCAAAGGCTCAATCGCAGTTTCGGTAAAAGATTTAAGCCTTACCTACACGACTTCAATAGATAAGAAGCCAACGCTTAAGGCGCGCCTAAAATCGCTAGGGCGAGGTCGCAAACATACTCGCAGAGTTGATGCGATTAAAAACGTCTCTCTTGATGTGCATTACGGGACAGTTCTTGGAATTATCGGATCGAATGGTGCTGGAAAATCATCATTGATGCGCGTTATATCTGGAATTGTTCCACCATCTCGTGGTCGGGTCGACGTCTACGGCAGCGTCAGTACATTGCTTGCACTTGGCGTTGGTTTCAATCCGAAGATGACTGGCCGGGAGAATGTTTATTTAGGCGGACTTGCCGCCGGTATGACCAAAGCTGAAATCGACCAGAACTTCGATGCCATCGCAGAATTCTCAGAGCTCGGTGAAAATATTGACGCCCCGATGCGCACCTATTCGTCAGGAATGTATGCCCGTTTAGCTTTCTCTGTTGCCGCAGTTGTCGAACCAGATATTTTAATTATTGATGAAGCGCTCAGTACTGGAGATGCTCACTTTAAACAGAAGAGCCTTAATCGCATTAAAGAATTACGAAGTGCAGATCGTGCACTCATTTTGGTAAGCCACGCTCTCGCTACAATCGAAGATATTTGCAACGAGGTTGTGTGGCTCAATAAAGGTCAATTGATGGCGCGCGGCAAACCGGCTGAAGTCATCGCGGAGTATCAGAAGTTTATGAATGTTGGAAAGAGCGCTGCAACCGATGAGGACGTTTAATTTAAAGCGTTCTGTAATTTCAGTAACCCTGCTTGCCATTTTTTCTTCACTCTTGCCAGCTCATGCAGAGGGAGTTCCTAGCACTTTCCAATTCACCGGCGCCGGCTTTGGGCACGGTGTAGGTATGAGCCAAATTGGTGCGCGCGCGATGGCAAATGCTGGTGAGAGCGCCACCTCAATTTTGAAGTATTACTTTAAAAATGTTGAAGTAGCACCGTATCCAGATACTGCGACGATTCGGGTTAACATCGGTCACGCATTATCTACGCTTACATTAGCGCCATCAAAAGATGCGATGGCGCTCTATTACGTAGGAGATCTTCCTACTACCGATACCTCCACTGCTCCCGCATTTATCTCGACTAAGAAATTAACCTTCTGGCTGACACCTGATAAGACGAAAATAAGTGGAGCAGTTTCAGGCTCAGTAATCACTATTCGTTGGCGATATGCGTCGGTATCAACAATCAGTGTAACTACTAATGGCGCAACGGCTCGCTACCGTTACGGTCAAATCCAATTGAAGGTAGTAAAAGGTGCAATTGAAGTCACCAATTCACTATCAATACACGACGAGTATTTACTCGGAATTAGTGAAATTTCATCTGCATGGCCGGCTGCAACCCTAGAAGCCCAGACAATCGCATCACGCAGTTATGCGCTCTCTAAAATGGGAACTATCAAACCTTCGTGCGACTGTCACCTCTATGCGCATATTGCCGATCAAAACTTCGTTGGATATTCCAAAGAGTCCGAAGCGAAAGTTGGTGCGCTTTGGCGCGCTGCAGTAATGAGAACTGTTGTTGATACTGCCACCGGTTTAGCCCTTTTAAGTAATGGAAAACCAGTACAGGCTTACTTCTTCTCATCATCTGGTGGAGCAACCCAAACTACGTCTGATGCTTGGGGTGGTCTTACTAGTTACACCCAATCCGTACCCGATACCGCCAGCGTTGATATAAAACTTAATCCGCGTTTCGCAGCTTGGAGCGCATCTTCAACGCAGCAATTGGTTTCAGCTGCATTTGCTCTGCCTGATGTGATGTCTCTGGAGGTTGTGAGTCGAAATCAAGCCGGCGCCGTCACCTGGATTAAGGCAACATCAAGTACCGGTGCAACGAAGGTATTACGTGGGGATACTTTCAGAAGTAGAGCCAAACTTCCGTCACCGTGGTTTTCGCTAGTTAGCGTGCAGAACTGAATTTAATCCGCCCCACGTGCCGCTGCGCATTACTGCTTCCAATCCACCTGTAAGAGAGTTGCGTCGGAAGAGCAGATTACTTGCTCCAGATAAAGTTCCGGCTTTCACAATCTCACCATCGGGAAGAGTTACTTTGGCAGCCGCAGTGATGTAGGTACCGGCTTCAATGACACAATTATCGCCAAGCGAAATACCCAAACCTGAATTAGCTCCCAATAAACACTTTTCACCGACGGAAATAACTTCTTTGCCGCCGCCACTTAGAGTTCCCATGATCGAGGCACCACCGCCAACATCAGAGCCATCGCCAACGACAACGCCAGCCGAGATTCGCCCTTCCACCATAGAGGTACCCAAAGTACCCGCATTAAAGTTGATAAATCCTTCGTGCATGACGGTTGTTCCGGGAGCCAGATAGGCACCAAGTCGCACTCGATCTGCATCAGCTATTCGTACTCCACTAGGAATGATGTAATCAACCATTCTTGGAAACTTATCTACGCCATAAATTGTGACTTGACCGTACTGCGCCTTTAATTTAGCGCGAGTTAATTCAAACCCGTCCACAGCGCAAGGTCCGTAATTGGTCCAGACGACATTTGCGAGCAGACCAAATATTCCGTCAAGAACTAATCCGTGTGGGCGGACCAATCGATGCGACAACAAATGAAGGCGTAGGTATGCATCGCGCGCATCCTTTGGGGCGCTCGTTAAATCAATTTCAATCGAAACAATTTCGCGGCGAACATTTCGCAATGAATCATCGCCGACCAAGGAAGTCAGCGTCGAATCTGGATTTCCGGTCAGTGTACCTAACGCGGGGGATGGGTACCAGACATCAAGAACGGTATCTCCCGAAAGTGTTGCAATTCCATGGCCGTGAGCGAGTTGTGACATGGCAGTAGCGTATCCTGTCCATCATGCGCATTGCGGTTTATTGTTCTTCGGCCGAACTTATCGATCAACGACATAAAGATTTCGCATTCCAGCTAGGTGCGGCTATCGCAGATCGTGGAGCTGAATTAGTTTCTGGTGGCGGCAAAGCCTCGATGATGGGTCAAATTTCTCTGGGAGCGCGAAGTCGAGGTGGCAAAACAATTGGCATCATCCCGCAGAAGCTGGTTGATATTGAATTTGCCGATCACGATAACGATGAATTGGTAGTCGTAGACTCTATGCGCTCACGCAAAGGCAAGATCGAAGCCACTGCTGATGGATTCATCGCGCTTGCCGGCGGACTCGGAACCCTAGAAGAACTTATTGAAATTTGGGTTGGACGCTACCTAGGTTTCCACAGCAAGCCTATTGTGATTCTCGACCCGCAGGGAGTTTTTTCGAAACTTCAAGAGTTGGTAATTGATTTAGAGAACCAACATTTTGTAAAGCCTGGAATGCGCAATTTAGTTCTATGGTCTGCTGATATTGAGCAAGCGCTCGACTACATCTATGAAAGTTCAGTGAGTAGTTGATTGGGATGGCTGAAAATACACTTGAGTTAACAATCAATATAGCGGCACCGGTTGAAACCGTGTGGAAGGAAGTTGTTGATTGGCAAGGTCAAACACGATGGATGTTGCAGACGTCAGTGTGGAATAAGCAATCTGGACCAACGCCAACCGATGTAGAAATATTTGCCTTTACCGGACCGCTTCACTTTATATATCCAAGATTTAAATATCTCGGCGTTCTCGATCATATGAAGGTCACTCATTGGCAGCCGCCATATCGCTGCGATGTCATACACATCGGAAAAGTTATTAAGGGGACTGGCACTTTTCAATTAAGCGAGCGAACAGCTACATCAACCCATTTTTATTGGTCGGAAACTATTCGAGCACCGCGGGCGATTTTCTTCTTGGTTCGACCATTTTTCTACGTCGGCGTATGGATTTCATTGCGCTCACTGGCTCGACTTATTCGCTCGAACGCTAAAGATAAAGTAGGGGAGTAACCTCTATTCCTATGGGACAGACAATTTCTGAGCTCATCTCTTCTCTTCCGGAAGAAGAGCGGATCGTCCTGACCCTGCATATGGTTTCGGGCAAGAGCACAACTGAAATTGCATCGCTCCTTGCCGTTCCAGAGCGCGCCGTCATCGTTGTTATTGAGAGTGGGAAAAAGCGCCTTGCCTCTCAATTAGGTTTGAAGTAGCCCTGCTGCCACCCGTTTTCTCGCACGATTTGCGCTTTTCTCGATTTCCATATCAAGGCCAACCTTTGAGATAATTCGGGTATGGCAGCAATGAAACCTCGCACAGGTGATGGTCCAATGGAAGTAACTAAGGAAGCCCGTTCTTTGGTTATGCGAATCCCACTCGAGGGTGGTGGACGTCTAGTGGTCGAACTCAATCCCCAAGAAGCCAATAATCTCAGCGCCGCACTTGAAGCCGCGGTTGCTCTCATCAAGAAGTAACTCCAATTCTTAGCGCAATTACACCCGACTTATCGGCTGTACTTGGAGCCGATGTTCTGGCTTTGGGATTTTCTGTTAAGAAGTCTTCCGAAGCATCTTCACAAAAAAGTGAAATTATTTTTCGAGGTTTGAATCACCTCAATGCCGAAATCGAGAAGCATTTTGAAATCAATTTAGTTGATGAAGCCTCCTTCTTCTCGCCATCAGGCAAGGCTGGAGAGTTATTTGAGATTCCAGTTCTCAGCGATTCATCAGAAATTGACCGGCTCTACCTAGTGGGAGTCGGTGATGGCTCTTTGCACTCTTTGCGCCAAGCTGGCGCCGCGATTGGAAGAAAGGTCCGTGGGAAAGCGCTCAATGTTACTTCAGTGATTCCAGCGGATGCACAAGAAGCTCGCACGCACGCTATCTCGATGGTGCTTGGTGCATATACATGGAATTTGAAATCAACATCAGGTGTCGAATTTCCAACCTTTAGCATTGCCACTTCTGAAAATTCAGCAATCTCAGAGGCTTCCGCAATAGCGCAATCACTTGTGCTTGCCAGAGATCTCATCCACACACCTTCAAATATTAAGAATCCTGCGTGGATTGCAGATCGTGCCCAAGATTTAGCAAAAGATAACGGCCTCACCGTCTCAGTCAAATCTGGTTCAGAGTTAGCTGAATTCGGCGGCTTGCGGGCGGTTGGAAATTCTTCACCAAAGCCAGGTCCGCGTTTTATCGAAGTGAGTTACATTCCGCAGAAATTGGCAAAGTCAAAACTTAAAGCAGCAAAAGCGCTTCCACATGTGGTGTTGGTGGGAAAGGGAATTACCTATGACACTGGCGGTGTCTCACTAAAGCGCCCCTATGATCTGATGGCACCAATGAAGTCAGATATGGCTGGAACTGCAGCAGCGCTCGCCACAATGAATGCAATTGCTCAACTGCAACCCAACATAAGAGTTACTGCGCTTCTCATGTGTGCTGAAAATGCGCTTTCATCAACATCGCAGCGACCATCAGATGTGATTACCCAATATGGTGGAACAACTGTAGAAATAATCAATACCGATGCTGAAGGACGTTTGGTACTTGCAGATGGCATTGCGTATGCAGATATTAATCTTGATCCAGATTACATTGTAGATATCGCAACTCTTACGGGTGCAATTACTTTAGGTCTTGGTCGCCAATATGCCGGTCTTTATACTCGTGATGAAAAGCTTGCCAAAGCTATGATGGCAATTGGCGAAAATTGTGGCGAACGGGTCTGGCATATGCCTTTGGTAGATGATTATGCAGATGCGCTCGAGAGTGAAATAGCAGACCTCAATCACACTGCGGATAAATATTCATATTCAGCAGGCTCGGTCACAGCCGCGCTTTATCTAGAAAAGTTTGCGGGTGATCGCAAATGGGTCCACATCGATATAGCTGGTACTGGCCGTAGCGATAGTGATGCTGGCGAAAATCCAAAAGGTGGAACTGGATTTGGCGTTCGATTGCTGACTGATTGGATATTGTCTCTCTCATGAAAATAGATCCACACTCTTTTGCGGAAGGTTTTATTGCAGAGGATTCTGTGGCTCTTGCAGCTCGTGCGCGTGGACTCGAGCTCGGCGTCACCGATAGTTCTCAAGGGGCGGCATCAATGTTGCGTTTCCTTGCTTCCTTGTTAAAGGCCCAATCAGTAGTTGAGGTAGGTACTGGATCCGGCGTCGGTGCATTGTGGGTACTCGACGGGATGATTCCCTCAGGAACGTTAACTTCTATCGATGACGAACTCGAACATGCAACTATTGCTCGGACCGCATTTCAAGAGGCTGATATTGCGCCTTCGCGCTTTCGCCTCATTACCAATCCAGTAATGGATGTGATGACAAAGTTAACTGATCGCGCTTATGACTTAGTGATTTATCGTCACAACCCAGAAGATTTGCCAGAAGCAATTACGGAAGCGCATCGTATTTTGCGAAGTGGCGGAATCTTTGTGATTGATAATTATTTTGGCGGCGGAAAAGTCTCAGACCCAGCCCAACGAGATGCAAAGACCGTTGCCTTGCGAGATGCTGGGAAGTTGCTTAAAAATCAACCAGAGTTGTGGATGACTTCGCTCATTCCAGTAAGCGACGGCTTGTTGCTTGCCACCAAGTTGTAGCAAGATAGGCGGATATGAGTACTTGGGGATCGCACAATAATGGGCCGTGGTGGAGCGCACCTGCTGCTCGCGGAAAGCACATGCCGGTCAGAAATGTAGTTGTTATTGCTATCGTGGCCGGATTAGTTGGTGGCACTTTTGGAGCCGCTTCTTCTGGCTCTCTCTTTGGTCGCTCAACTAAGTTGGTTAAATCGCAATCCACAATCGAACGTCCTGCTGATTCAGTTGCGGGCATAGCGCAAAGAGTCTTGCCATCAGTTGTTTCAATCGAAGCACAAGATGCCGATGGTGGCGCAACTGGCTCCGGATTTGTCATATCAAGCGATGGCTACATACTTACTAATAACCACGTGATTGCATCTTCAGTTGAAAGCAACGGAAAGATTACCGTTAATCTCAATGATGGAAGTTCCTACTCTGCTCAAGTTGTAGGACGAGACACTTCCTATGATTTAGCGGTCCTTCGAATTTCTAACCGCACACTTACCGCGCTTCAATTTGGCGATAGCGATAAAGTGGCAGTAGGTGATTCCGTCATAGCAATCGGATCTCCGCTTGGGCTATCTGGCACAGTTACATTGGGCATCATTAGCGCTAAAGATCGCGCAGTTACCGCTGGTGCAAGCGCATCTGATAGTTCATTTATTAATGCGCTCCAAACTGATGCCGCTATCAACCCTGGTAACTCAGGAGGACCGTTGGTTGATGCAACCGGCGCAGTGATTGGCGTTAATTCAGCGATCGCAACATTGAGCTCGACATCTGCGCAAACCGGATCGATTGGTTTGGGTTTTGCGATTCCAATTAATCAGGCGCGCAAAACGGCAGAGCAACTTATTAATTCCGGTAAGGCAACCTACCCGGTCATTGGCGTCTCCGTTGATATGAGTATCACCGGAACCGGAGCCCACATATCAACCAAGAGCAATGCAATCTTGGCTGGTGGTCCTGCTGCTAAAGCTGGCCTTAAACCTGGTGATGTCATTGTCGAATTCGAAGGCAAAAAGATCTCTAGCCCAGAAGAGTTGATTGTGGCGGTTAGATCTCACGATGTTGGTGAAACTATCAGCCTCACCTATACGCGGGCCGGAGTAAAGAAGACAGTTCGGCTCACCCTGACGGCTGGCAAATAGCAGGATAGAGTTCGGATATGTTCTTTGACTTCGGAGCAGGTGAAATTCTTGGCCTTGCCGTATTAGCAATGATCTTGGTAGGTCCAGACCGATTACCTAAACTCGCAGTGGATGCAGCGCGGATGGTAAAGAAGTTGAGATCTCTGGCTACAACTGCAACAAATGAACTCAAAGACAATCTCGGCCCTGGCTTCGAAGATCTACAGATTAAAGATCTCAATCCCAAGACCTTTGTCCAAAATCAAATTAACTCCATCATCGATGAAGAGAAGCCCAAGCCAAAGCGCCCCGAGCCAACCATCGATCCTGATCTTTTATGATCTCTCAAGACCTAGTCCAACAAGCGCTCTCTAAGGTCAATGATCCCGAGCTGCATCGCGCTATTACTGAACTCGGCATGGTTGAACGCGTCGAGATTGATGGATCATCGGTTTCAGTCCATATCTTGTTAACTATCTCAGGTTGTCCAATGAAAGACCGACTCCAACGAGATATTGAAAGTGCTCTCGCCACCCTCGAACCCGTCAAAAGCGTCACCATTACTTACGGTGTTATGAATGACGAACAACGCGCCAACATTAAGAAACTGCTTCGTAATGGCAAAGAGTCTTTCATTACCTTTGCGCAAGCTGATTCCAATACCCGAGTCATTGGGGTCTCATCTGGAAAAGGTGGGGTTGGAAAGTCCTCTCTCACCGTCAATTTCGCAGTCGCAGCGGCTCAAAAAGGTTTGCGAGTTGGAATTTTAGATGCTGATGTCTATGGCCACTCGATTCCAAGATTAATGAATCTCATCGATCAAAGACCTACTGCAATTGATCAGATGTTTATTCCGGTAGAAAATTATGGGGTCAAAGTAGTCTCAATGGAGATGTTTAAGCCAGATCGAGCAGATCCAATTGCCTACCGTGGACCACTACTTCACCGAGTGCTGGAACAACTTCTCTCTGATGCATTTTGGGGAGATCTCGATATTCTCTTTATCGATTTACCGCCAGGTACTGGAGATTTAGCAATATCACTTGGTCAGCTCATCCCTTCATCCGAAATCTTAGTAGTTACAACACCACAAGTTGCAGCAGCTGAAGTAGCAGAGCGCACCGGTCGAATTGCTCACCAAATTCACCAACAAGTAATTGGTGTTATTGAGAATATGTCAGCCTTTCCGTGTCCAAAGTGCGGTGAGGATATTTCGCTCTTTGGCACAGGCGGTGGTGAAGAAACCTCTCGCCGCCTTTCGAATTTAGTTGGTGGCAACGTTCCGCTCTTAGGCAAAGTTCCATTTAACACAACGCTTCGCGAAGGTGGCGATGAAGGTGCGCCAGTAGTAATTAGCGCGCCTGAAAGCTCAAGCGCAGTTGCAATTAAGGCAATTGTCGACGGATTGGTGATTCGAAAAGGATCACTTGTCGGTAAGCGATTGGGACTCGCGTAACTTCTTTACAATCTCGTCTGATAAATCTTCCAGTTCACTTCTAACGAAGTCACGAGTTGAAACGTCTCCCAATGCGATGCGCAAGCTCGCGAGCTCACGTGTGAGGTATTCAGTATCGGCAATATTGCGATCTCCACGAGCCCGATCTTCGTTGAGCGCAATTCGATCGCGATCTGCTTGGCGATTTTGAGCCAACAAGATAAGCGGCGCAGCATACGAAGCTTGAAGCGAGAGAATCAATGTGAGAAAGATAAATGGATACTTATCGAAACGAAGGTCGGTCGGTGCCAAGGTATTCCAGAGAATCCAGCTAAAAACAAAGACAGTCATGTAGACCAAGAAACGAGCTGTTCCTAAGAAACGGGCGAAGCGTTCAGAGAGGCGACCAAATGCTTCTGGGTCAAAATTCGGACGGAGTGAACGTCGTGTTTCACGAGGGGTATCAAGTCCATAGTTGCGTGCCATGGTTACTCCTCTTCTATCTCAAGATTTTCTAGCGCTGCAGTAGCAACTGCAGAATCGCGGTGATCGTGGCGCCAGTTCTCAGGCAGTAAGTGGTCGAGCACGTCATCGACGGTAATCGCACCGAGTAGCCGTTCATTGGCATCTACAACTGGAACGGATAACAAGTTGTAGCTGGCTAAGTATGACGCAACTTCGTGCAACGGTGTATCGGGATTAATTCCGGCGGTATTGGTATCAACAATTGAGCCGAGTAATGTGGCCGGCGCTTCCCGCAAAAGCCGTTGATAATGCACGAGGCCAATAAATCGTCCAGTAGGAGTCTCGAGTGGCTGGCGACATATAAATACTTGTGAGGCAAGGGCCGGCGAAAGCTCTGCTTTACGCACAGCAGCCAGCGCATCTGCAACGGAATAATCTGCAGACATCACAATAGGTTCGGTGGTCATCAAACCACCCGCTGAGTAATCTTCATACGTCATCAAGCGAAGAACATCTTCTGCATCTTCTGGATCCATTAGATCGATTAATTCCTGTGCACGTTCCTCACCTACTTCACGTAGAACGTCAGCAGCGTCGTCAGGATCCATCTCTTCCAAAACATCGGCGGCGCGTTCGCCTTCGAGTTCGGTTAAGAGAGCTACTCGCTCAGTCTCATCCATCTCTTCAATGACGTCTGCCAAACGCTCATCGTCAAGTGCGCGGGCAACTTCAACGCGACGCTTTGGAGATAGGTCAAGCAATACTGCAGCTAAGTCGGCGGCGCGCAGCGTGCTCAACGTTGAGAGAAGATTTGTGGCACCTTGATTGGTTTCAGTTGCTTGGAAACCTGAAACTTCCTCCCAAGCAACAGTTGATGTTGCACCTTTCCGCCGCAATCCTGATCCTCGACGCATGATGTGAACTTTGTTGATCAACCAGTCACCAGTGCGGCTTTGTTCCATGCCCATGTCTTCGACGAGAACGGGTTCACCACTCTCAATCAGGGTAACTTTACGATCAAGTAAATCACCCAGAACCAAGATTTCACCGGCACGTGTTTCGAAGCGACGCATATTTAACAAACCAGTGATAACAACTGCACCTGATTCAATTGATGTAACGCGAGTAATTGGAACAAAGACTCGACGACGTAGTGGTACTTCTACGACAAGCCCAAGGATTCGAGGTGGTTGATTATTTGAACGAAGGGTCGCGACCGCATCCCGAACCTTGCCGACTGGATCTCCATTAGGGTCAAAGACCGCGGTGCCGGCGAGGCGGGCAAGAAAGATTCGATTCATGCCTGATGCGCTCATAGGAGAAGGGTATCCGCTAGGTTTGAGCCATGTCCCACACATTAAGACCCGACAAGCGGGACTCAACCAAACTATTCATCGGAATTTTGGGTATTGGTTCATCTGGACCTCTCATCGCCCTCAGCGCAATGCCGGTACTGACCTTGATTTTCTGGCGCAACTTAGGTGGGTCAATTCTTACCCTTCCATTCCTTATTCGAGATCGTAAGAAACTTAATTCAGTCGGAGTTGTCTGGTCGATTCGAGCCGGGGTTGTGCTCGCCCTGCACTTTATTGGGTTCTTTATCGCCATGCGTTTTACATCAGTTGCTGCTGGCACTGCCTTGGTCGCTCTTCAACCAATCTTTGCCGCCTGGTTTGTAAAAATGACTGGAGCAGAAATTCCATCACGCGCGTGGACGGGAATGTTTATCAGTTTGGCAGGAGTCATTGCAATTTCCGGAATTGACTTTTCGCTGGATCAAAAATCATTTATAGGAGATATCGCAGCAATTATTTCTGCTGCACTTGCAGCTTTGTATATGTTGTGGGGATCGCGAGCTTTACAAACTCTTGTCGCAACTTCATATATGACTATTTGTTACTTCACCTGTGCGATAACCGCCTTGCCGCTGGCGGTAGTGTTCGGGCAAGAGATCTTCTCATTTCCAGCTCGACAATGGTGGATATTGCTCGGACTTATTGGCGGAGCGCAGATGCTTGGTCACTCGATGTTTAACTCTGCGCTAAAGAAAGTTTCACCAGCAATAGTTTCGTTAATTGTTTTCTTTGAAGTCCCAGTAGCGGCGCTGATAGCCTGGATTTTTAATATTGGAAAAGAACCTTCTCCATTACTTCTACCAGGCATCGCAGTTATTCTTTTAGGCTGCACCATAGTCGTAACGCGAACTCGACCGTCGAAGGAATTAACCAGGGCGGAGGTTCTGGAATGATTGATCTACATACCCACACCACGTGCAGCGATGGCACAGATTCACCTACTGCTCTCGTAAAGAAAGCTGCTGCATCTGGAATAACTACACTAGGACTCACTGATCACGACACAACAGCAGGTTGGGCAGAGGCAATTGCCGCTCGACCAACATCTCTGCAATTAGTTCTTGGCGCAGAGGTTTCCTGTCTTACCAATTCTGGAGTTGCAGTTCATATGCTGGGATTGCTCTTTGATGGTGACAATCAACCTATGCAACAACTTCTCTCAGACTCTCGAGATACCCGAATTCCACGAATGAAGAAGATGGTCGAGAAATTAGGTGCAGCCGGTATTTCAATTAACTTTGCCGATGTTATGGCGCAGGTCCCAGAAGGCGCAACCGTCGGCCGACCACATTTAGCTGATGCGCTCGTTGCACTTGGTATTGTAAAAGCGCGCGATGAAGCATTTGCAGAGTTACTTCACAATGATTCGCCTTTCTACGTCACTCATGCATCGCCTACCCCAGAAGATGCTATTCGCGCGATTCGCGCTGCCGGGGGAGTGGCCGTCATTGCTCACCCTTATGCATCTCGCCGCGGCGAAATTGTTGCGGCATCTGATTTTCAAGAGATGGTGGGGGCTGGTTTGAATGGCATCGAAGTTTTTCATCGCGATCATAGTGATGAAGAGAAGAATCTGCTCTTGAAAGTGGCCAGCGACCTAGATCTTGTTGTAACTGGCGCTAGCGACTATCACGGTACTGGAAAACTCAACGGACTTGGTGAAAACCTCACTCCTGCTGCACAATTTGAACGGTTAGAATCTTATGCAACAGACCGAAGGGTAGTTAAGTAATGAATACGGTAAGCACTTTCACCTTCGCGCTGCAAGCTCTCATCACTTTACTGGTGATTATGGATCCACCTGGTGCAACTCCTATTTTTCTCTCACTGGTTTCGGAACGGTCTCACCGTGAGCGAACCCGATTAGCATGGCAGGCGGCTGGTGTTTCCCTCTTTGTTATCGCTACCTTCGCACTCTTTGGTCGCTTTATCCTCGATTACCTCAACGTCTCTATTGAAGCTTTGCAAACTGCAGGAGGTTTACTTCTGCTTCTAGTCTCTTTGCAATTACTTACCGGAACAAAGTCTGAGGAGAAACCAAGAAACACAAATATTGGAATGGTCCCACTGGGTACGCCACTGCTTGCCGGACCAGGCGCCATTGTTGCGACGATGATCTTTGTTCAACAAGCTAATTCGGCTGCTCGTATCGCTGCCCTGGCAATAGCAATTATTGCCGTGCACATTATTATCGGAACCGTTTTGATGGGTTCAACAAAAGTCTTAATGATCATCAAAGATTCTGGAGTAACGCTACTTGCATCGATTTCTGGTCTCCTGTTGGCAGCAATTGCAGTGCAAATGCTGGCCAATGGCGTCAAAGTACTTGCTGCGGGTTAATTACTCTTTGTAGCTGCGAGTACGTTTGCGATCGCGCTTTGGGCGCTCTGTGCGCGGCTGAGGTTTTTCGCCGCGCGGCTGTGATGTCTTTACTTCCTTGACCGCTACAACTCGACCACGCACATCACGTGGAATATCAAGATCAGAATATAAATTTTCAGAAGACGAATAGGTCTCAGGCGGCTCTGGGAGCTCTAACTTCAGCGCTTGATCTATTGCCTTCCATTTCGGCATATCGTCCCAATCAACAAAAGTCACTGCTATGCCATCGGCACCAGCGCGTGCGGTACGACCGATACGGTGAACATAAGTTTTTTCATCTTCTGGGCATTGAAAATTAATGACGTGAGTGATGCCATCAATATCGATACCGCGGGCAGCGACGTCGGTAGCGATAAGAACATCTTTCTTGCCAGATTTAAAATCTCCGAGAGATTTCTCTCTCGCGCTCTGGCCAAGGTCGCCATGAATTGTGGTGGCCTTAAATCCGCGCTCTAGCAGTTCTTCCGTGGTCTTCTGAGCAGTTCTTTTTGTGCGACAGAAAACAATGGTTGGACCTCGACCATTGGCTTGCAAAATACGGCTTAGCATCTCAACTTTATCCATCGAGTGAGCGCGGTAAACGTGCTGCTGAATGCGATCGACAACCGTTCCTTCGTCCTGTGAATCGACCGTGCGAACATGCATCGGTTGGTTCATAAAGCGGCGTGCCAGCGAAATAATCTCACCAGGCATAGTCGCTGAGAAGAGCATGGTCTGTTCACGATTGGGAGTAAATGAGAATAGTTTTTCTACATCTGGCAGAAATCCTAAATCGAGCATGATGTCGGCTTCATCGAGAATCACGCGATTAATGTGCTTTAACTGAAGTTTTCCTTGGCGATAGAGATCAATTAAACGACCAGGTGTGCCAACAACTATCTCAACACCGTTTTCGAGCGCTTCAATCTGAGGTTCAAAGGCGCGACCGCCATAAACTGCCAATGTTCGAATCCCACGATTTTTTGCAATCTCTTCTAAATCTGCGGCAACTTGAATACAGAGCTCGCGCGTTGGGACCACAACTAGAGCTTGGGGGGCACCTTGATATTCCAAAGTCGCCCACTCTGAATCTAATGGAGCAATGACGTGTTCAATAATCGGCAATCCAAATCCTAGAGTTTTACCAGTTCCGGTTTTGGCTTGGCCGATTACATCGTGATTGTCGAGCGCAATAGGAAGCACTTGTTCTTGAATGGGAAATGGTGCGGTAAAACCATGCGCATTGAGCGCTTCAATTGTTTCTCTGCGCAACGGCAGATCGGCGAATGTAATAGTCACTATGTTCGCGGGAATCCCGAAATTCCTCGCCACATGAGATTTTCAACAAGATCCATCGCTTGTTGGCGAGTGAGTTTGCTATCGCGCTCAAGCCAGTGGCGAGCAGTTACTTGAGCACTGCCGATGAGCCCTACACCTAATAGCATCGCTGCTTCTTTCGGCAATCCAGTGTCATTGGAGATGACACCACTGACAGCTGCCGCGCAGTCATACGTCATTCGATTGAGGCGTTCGTGTACTTGTGGCTCAACGCTCATATCGCTTTCAAAGAGTAGGCGAAAAGCTTCGCCCTCACTTTCAATAAAGCTGAAATAAGCAGCAATGGTTGCGTGCACGCGTTGTGCGTTATCGGGAGTTGATGAGATTGCTTTTTGAATTTCATACACCAATGAATCAATATGCACATCGAGCACTGCCAAGTAGAGATCTAGCTTGGAAGGGAAGTGCTGATACAGAACTGGTTTGCTGACGTTAGCGCGATCGGCGATTTCATCCATGGCGGCTGAGTGATATCCAGCCTGCGTGAATACCTCGAGCGCTGCATGCAAGAGAATTGCACGTCGTTCATCGCGCGGAAGTCTCGCTTTATCAGCACGCGAATTATTTGCATCTACAGTATTCATTGCGCATATCGTACTGTCGATTGGCGCGACTTGTAACACTACGGCAGAATTGCCGTATGAAGACCCCTCCATTGGTTACTCCTGGCGCTGCGCTCACCGTTGAAGAAGTTCGTCGCTATAGCCGCCACCTCATCATTCCTGATGTAGCTATGGCAGGCCAACAGCGAATGATGAACGCAAAGGTCCTCTGTGTAGGCGCAGGCGGTCTTGGATCACCTGCACTTATGTACTTAGCTGCCGCCGGCGTTGGAACTATAGGAATTGTTGAGTTCGATACCGTTGATGAATCGAATTTGCAGCGTCAGATTATTCACGGGCAATCTGACATCGGAAAGAGTAAAGCTGAGAGCGCCCGCGAAAAAATTGCCGAAATTAACCCAAGCGTCAACGTGGTGTTACACGAGACCAGACTCGATAACAGCAATGTAATGGAGATTTTTTCACAATACGACATCATTGTTGACGGAACCGATAATTTTGCAACTCGTTATCTTGTCAATGATGCCTGCGTGCTTCTGAAGAAGCCATATGTCTGGGGTTCAATTTATCGATTTGATGGCCAAGCTAGCGTGTTTTGGGCCGAGTATGGCCCTTGCTATCGCTGTCTCTATCCAGAACCACCACCTCCAGGCATGGTTCCAAGTTGTGCCGAAGGTGGAGTTCTTGGCGTTCTCTGTGCA